>NZ_JABANZ010000024.1:0-29381 GCF_013074405.1 Erwinia sp. JH02 | reverse complement strand
TTTGAGAAATTTTTTCCGGCGGTTCAGATGCTTCCTGAACCTCCTGAGCCGCTGGCCGTAAGCCGTTGTGCCGTCTCAGTGGTTGCGCATTATAGGCAGTTCTCGACGGGTGACAAGGGCTAATTTGCGATAATTTGACTGTTTGCTGCAATCCCCAGCAAAACCCCTGCTTATACCCGCTTATGCACAAACTTATCCACATTCGTCGTATGACCACAATTTTGACGAGCATCGCGCAATCGTTTTCGCTACAATGCCCGCGCGTAACGGAAGCCCCTTCAGGGGCGTTACATGAACCTTACTCTCTGTTTTCTTCCTATATAGAAGAAAGAGAAAGTCTAAGCTTCATATAACGCTCTTTATATGCGATCCAAAGCCAAGGGATAAATCATGCAACAACGTCGTCCTATACGCCGCGCGCTGCTCAGCGTGTCTGATAAAGCCGGTATCCTCGAATTCGCTCAGGCGCTTTCTCAACGTGGCGTCGAGCTGCTCTCCACTGGCGGCACTGCACGCATGCTGGCAGATGCCGGCCTGCCTGTTACTGAAGTGTCTGACTACACCGGTTTCCCGGAAATGATGGATGGACGCGTCAAAACGCTGCACCCGAAAGTGCATGGTGGCATTTTAGGACGCCGCGGTCAGGATGATGCCATCATGGCTGAACACAGCATCTCACCGATTGATATGGTCGTCGTTAACCTCTATCCATTTGCCGAAACCGTTGCCCGTGAAGGTTGTTCGCTGGAAGATGCGGTTGAGAACATCGATATCGGTGGCCCAACCATGGTGCGCTCCGCCGCCAAGAACCACAAAGACGTGGCGATTGTGGTCAAGAGCAGTGACTATCAGGCCATCGTTGCCGAACTGGATGCCAACGATAACTCCCTGACGCTGTCCACACGTTTCGATCTGGCGATTAAAGCCTTCGAACACACCGCCGCCTATGACAGCATGATCGCCAACTACTTCGGTAGCCTGGTTCCTGCTTATCACGGTGACTCCACTGAACCTTCCGGTCGCTTCCCTCGGACTCTTAATCTGAACTTCATTAAGAAGCAGGATATGCGTTACGGTGAGAACAGCCATCAGGATGCTGCCTTCTATATAGAAGAGAATGTTAGCGAGGCTTCTGTCGCAACAGCACAGCAGGTCCAGGGCAAGGCACTCTCTTATAACAACATCGCCGATACCGATGCAGCGCTGGAGTGTGTGAAAGAGTTTGACCAGCCAGCCTGCGTCATCGTCAAGCATGCTAACCCCTGTGGCGTAGCAGTTGGCGGTTCAATTCTTGATGCCTACGAGCGCGCCTACAAAACTGACCCGACGTCTGCTTTCGGCGGCATTATTGCTTTCAACCGCGAGCTGGACGAAACCACTGCGCAGGCCATTATCAGCCGCCAGTTCGTTGAAGTGATTATCGCCCCTTCTGCGACTGAAGCCGCACTGAAAGTGACTGCCGCGAAACAGAACGTGCGTGTACTGACGTGCGGCCAGTGGCAGCAGCGTCACGCCGGTCTGGACTTCAAACGTGTTAACGGTGGCTTGTTAGTACAGGATCGTGACCTCGGAATGGTAAACGAAAGCCAGCTGCGCGTGGTTAGCCAGCGTCAGCCTACCGAGCAGGAACTGCGTGATGCGCTGTTCTGCTGGAAAGTGGCGAAGTTCGTCAAGTCCAACGCCATCGTCTATGCACGTGACAATATGACCATCGGCATAGGCGCTGGCCAGATGAGCCGCGTTTACTCCGCCAAAATTGCCGGTATCAAAGCCGCCGATGAAGGTCTGGAAGTCAACGGCTCGTCTATGGCCTCCGATGCATTCTTCCCGTTCCGCGATGGGATCGATGCCGCTGCTGCGGTTGGCATCACCTGCGTGATCCAACCGGGTGGATCGATTCGTGATGATGAAGTGATCGCTGCCGCTGACGAACACGGCATTGCGATGATCTTCACCGACATGCGCCACTTCCGCCATTAATTACGGAGCTTCAGATGAAAATTTTAGTGATTGGTAATGGCGGCCGCGAACATGCGCTGGCCTGGAAAGCCGCTCAGTCTCCACTGGCTGATACCGTTTTTGTTGCTCCTGGTAATGCGGGCACCGCGCTGGAGCCTGCGTTACAAAACGTGGCGATCAGCCCGACAGATATTCCTGCCCTGCTGGCTTTTGCCCGCGATGAGAAGATCGATCTGACTATCGTTGGCCCGGAAGCACCGCTGGTCATCGGCGTAGTAGATGCGTTTCGCGCAGCCGGCCTGAAGATCTTTGGCCCAACCCAGGCCGCTGCACAGCTGGAAGGATCTAAAGCGTTCACGAAGGACTTCCTGGCACGCCACAAGATCCCAACCGGCGAATACCAGAACTTTACCGAGGTGGAGCCTGCTCTGGCTTACGTTCGTCTGAAAGGCGCACCGATTGTCATCAAGGCCGATGGTCTGGCGGCAGGTAAAGGTGTGATTGTGGCCATGACGTTGCAGGAAGCCGAAGACGCCATTCAGGATATGCTGGCAGGCAACGCTTTTGGCGATGCGGGTCACCGTATTGTGGTGGAAGAGTTCCTCGACGGCGAAGAAGCCAGCTTTATCGTGATGGTCGATGGCGAGAACGTGCTGCCAATGGCCACCAGCCAGGATCATAAACGCGTTGGTGATGGTGATACCGGGCCGAATACCGGTGGCATGGGCGCTTACTCTCCAGCCCCCGTGGTCACAGATGAAATCCACCAGCGTGTGATGGACGAAGTGATCTGGCCAACCGTACGCGGAATGGCGGGTGAAGGGAATGTTTATACCGGCTTCCTGTATGCAGGCCTGATGATCGATAAAAGTGGTCAGCCGAAAGTGATCGAATTCAACTGCCGCTTTGGCGATCCAGAAACTCAACCGATCATGCTGCGTCTGCAATCCGATCTGGTCGATCTTTGCCTGGCGGCCGTTGATGGCAAACTGAATGAAAAAGATTCAGTCTGGGATCCCCGTCCATCACTGGGTGTGGTGCTGGCCGCTGGCGGCTACCCGGGAGATTACGTTAACGGTGAGCAGATCCATGGCCTGCCTCTGGAAGAAGTGGCGGATGGCAAAGTGTTCCATGCTGGCACCACACTGCAGGACGAGCTGGTCGTGACCAATGGTGGCCGCGTTCTCTGCGTTACTGCGTTGGGCGAAGACGTTGCTGCTGCACAGAAACGTGCTTATGAGCTTGCCAAACCGATCTCATGGAAAGGGAGCTTCTGCCGTAAAGATATCGGTTACCGCGCGATAGACCGTAAATAACGCATCGAAGCGGATCGTCGATCCGCTTTGACCGATTCAGCATCAAGGCGATCAACGATCGCCTTTTTTATGCTTAAAATCCCTCTTCTTTCGGTTCCGTCTTGCAGAAGTCACTGGCAGACACCAACAGCAGCTGCGTGCCTGCCGGAGCCTCCAGCCAGGCGATACTCACCGGGCCGGACGTGTCTCGCTGCTGACGGGCGATACGACCCAGCTCAGTCTGATCCAGCTCAGGTCGCACTGTTTTCCCCTGACAGGTGGTGATTGTGCCATCCTGTTGCCAGCTACCCTGCCTGAGCAATACATTCCCTGAGAGCAAATCATCACTGATTTTTAGCATCCGCTGGGCATCAAACTGATACAGCGCAATCTCATCCGCAGAGAGGGCTTCGCGCCGCCCGGACAACTGGCGTTGCATAAAGCTCAGGCTGCCGTCCTGGTCAAAGCGCAGCGTCACATCGTCAGGCTTATCACCGATAACATGACGTTCTACCGAAACCAGCTTGCCCTGCTGCCAGAGATAGTCGCTGGTTTCCGTAGCGGCACCATTAAACGGGGTATATACCGTCATCAGATGTGAAACCTGCTCGTGCTGGTTCTTACGCCAGATGCGCACCGTACCCCGATCGGCAAGATAGCCGCTGGCGGTAAAGTCCGGCAGATCAGAATGCGAACTACAGCCTGCTAACAGAATTAGCATGCCAAGAGAGAGTCGTTGGACTACAGAAGTCAGTTTCATGCGAAAAGAGTATCACAACAGCGGTAAAGCAGAAGAAACCGTTAGCGGGTAAACGGAGGTTTATCGAGATATGGCGGAGGAGCAGCAGGCAGTGAAAGGATACGGAATGATCCACGCAGGGGGAGAGATAAACAAAAGGGGCGAATTCGCCCCCCTGTTTAAACTCTTCACCGTCAGACGATTACTTAACAGCGTCTTTCAGTGCTTTACCAGATACAAATGCCGGTACGTTTGCAGCGGCAATTTTGATCTCATTACCAGTCTGCGGGTTGCGGCCAGTACGCTCAGCACGGTGGTTAACTTTAAAGGTACCAAAACCAACCAGTTGTACAGCATCACCGTCTTTCAGAGACTCAGTAATCGCAGCCAGGGTGGATTCCAGAGCAGCTTTAGCCTGGGTCTTAGACAGGTCCGCTTTGTCCGCAATTACATCAATCAGTTGAGTCTTGTTCATAAGTTATCCTTACAGTGTATTTATCGCTTGCTAAGCATCAAGTGCGAGGGAAAAACCAGATTCTGGCACTCTCCTGCATACACGCACCGATAGCCACATTTTTCAGCCCCCCAAATGTAGACCAGACTGGGGGCGAATGTGAAGCCCAAAGGCGCTACAAATCAGGCCTGAAGTCACGTTTTGTCGCCTTACTGCTGAAAATTTATACCGATGTTACTAATACCGGATTCACGCAGGTCGGATCGTAACCCTTTTATCAGCTCCAGGTCCCTGTCCTCGCAGGCGGCGAGCAGGCGGAATATCTCCCACTGGATGTCCCATTCCTCTTCAACGGCAGGATTCACCTTCAGCTCTTCTTCGGTCATTTCGCGACCTGCCTGGGTCATTTCCAGCATCGCCACCGTCGTAATTGACGTCTCGCTCACGGCAATAGCATGGACCAGCGTTTCACCACTCAAACGAGAATGCAGCAACTCGCTGAGCGCCACACAGGCATCAATTGCCGGGTAAACGCCATACAGATCGTAGTCGTCGGCTGAAGGGATCGCTTCTTCCAGTTTTTCCAGCTGGCTGTCAAAGTTCACTTTCGCGTCTTTCACCACCAGGGTTTCCCATAAAAGATCGAGAATACGGCGGTAAAGCTGGCCATCACCAAAACCGGTTTGCTGGCAAAATGCACGGTAGTTGGGCACCATGCGTTCACACAGACAAGCCATAAAAGTAACGTGCTGCCAGCTTTCCAGCTTTTCCAGCCGCAGATGAATCGGGTTACGTAACATATCGGGATCTCAGAATTAATGCACTTGCCGCAGTGTACCTGAAAAGCCACAGGGCAGCACGGTTAACCCCGGGGCAGCGCGGTAAAAGCCGTGCGGCGCGAGGCAACAGCATCCGCCCAGCGCGTAGGCTCAGGCAGACGATAGCCCTGCAAACAACGCTGCACCCAGTCAAGTGCAGTTGCATGGCTTACGCGGTGTCCGGGAGAGATAAACAGAGGATTACAGCGAGCCTTGCTGCGCAGCACAAAGCCCAGCAACTCATCGTGGTCCATCAGAGGCTGGCAACTGCCCGGTTCTGCTGCCGGGGGGGCGAATTTTCCACACAGGCGTTTTTTCGCCACGCCAATCGTAGGGACGTCGACCAGCAGGCCAAAGTGGCTGGCCACACCAAGACGACGAGGATGAGCCACTCCGTGTCCATCAACGAATAACAGGTCGGGATGATTGGACAGTTGTTTCCACGCCGCTTGCAGAGCAGGTGTTTCACGAAATGACAGGAAACCGGGAATATAGGGCATCGTCGTAGCAACACGCGCCACCTGATGCTCAATAACCTGAAGTGAGGGATATTCCAGAATCACCAGGGCGGCGCGTGTCACCGCACCACTCTGTTCAAACCCCACATCCGCGCCACCAATCAGGCGGGGAGGCATTACATCAAAGTCATCCTGACATCTCACGTCCGCTGCACGCTGACGCTGCTCGTCACGTAATGCTGCAATATCCATATTTTCCCCTAACTGATTACTCCTGGTGGTAAGGACGTGAGAGCTTGTGCACTGCCTCGACGAACACACCGGCGTTTTCTGGTGGTACATCCTGATGAATACCGTGGCCAAGGTTGAACACATGCCCTTCGCCCTGACCAAAGCCCTCAAGAATGCCCGCCACTTCCTGCTCAATACGCTCAGGAGCGGCATACAACATCGATGGGTCCATATTGCCCTGCAACGCGACCTTATGGCCCACACGGCGACGTGCGTCGGCAATATCCGTTGTCCAGTCAAGGCCCAGCGCATCACAACCTGTTGCGGCCATCGCTTCCAGCCATTGCCCGCCACCTTTAGTAAACAAGGTAACGGGTACACGGCGCCCCTCATTTTCATGCAGCAAACCATCAACGATTTTGTGCATGTAGTGGAGCGAAAACTCCAGGTAGTCGCGTCCGGTCAATACGCCGCCCCAGGTGTCAAAAATCATCACTGACTGGGCACCTGCGCGGATCTGAGCATTGAGATACAGCGTGACACTGTCGGCCAGCTTATCCAGCATCAGATGCAGCGTTTTCGGCTCGGCGTACATCATCTTTTTCAGTTTGGTAAACGCTTTGCTGCTGCCGCCTTCCACCATATAGGTTGCCAGCGTCCACGGGCTGCCAGAAAACCCGATCAGCGGCACCTCGCCGTTGAGGTTTTTGCGGATGGTACGTACCGCATTCATCACATAACCCAGCTCCTGCTCCGGGTCAGGAACAGGCAATTTTTCAACGTCAGCGCGGCAGGTGACAGGAGAGGAAAAACGTGGGCCTTCACCTGCTTCAAAATACAGTCCCAGTCCCATCGCATCGGGAATGGTCAGGATATCGGAGAACAGGATCGCCGCATCCAGCGCATAACGCCGCAGAGGTTGCAGCGTAACTTCACAGGCCAGTTCCGCGTTTTTACACAGCGACATAAAGTCACCGGCTACAGCGCGAGTTGCTTTGTACTCCGGCAGATAACGTCCGGCCTGACGCATCATCCATACCGGGGTAACATCCACTGGCTGGCGCAGCAATGCGCGCAGATATCGATCGTTCTTCAGTTCACTCATCACGAGACTCTCTCACCATACAGGCTGCTAGTGTAACATTTATTGGAATTGACGATGATCGACCACTCGAAAAATTGAACTAACCAGGCACACCCGCCCCTGAATGCATCGTGAACAACGACAGGGGAAAGATGAAATTTAGCGAAATAACAACAGCTTTCCCTTACTTTTAATTGCCAGCCGCCACATTTCTTCCTGGTGAACTATCGATTTTTCCCTGCGTGTTTTCAACAGCGATAAGAGAAGGTGAACTGTCGCCCATAGTGACCATCCGTTTTTTTTCTTTCTTCTCCACCGGCAACTGTGGCTCTTCAATCTGATGAGAATTTCCTATAAATACCCCACCTTTCTCAATGGAGAACTCGGTGGCGAACACTTCACCTTCAATCCTGCCACGCGACATAATAACAACCGTCCTGGCATAACAGCTTCCTTTCAGCAGACCATTGACCACCAGCTTAACGGACTTTACTGTTCCGACAACCTGACCTTCCTTACCAATCTGCGTCATTTTCTGGCTGGTCAGGTCCCCTTCAACAACACCATTGATTGAAATATTGTTTTCGTTGGTCATTTCGCCCCGTAATACAGTACCAATAGAGATCACTGTTTCTTTCGTATTACTGTCATCATACGAAGGAGCAAGGGGTGATACATTTTGTTCCAGCTTGACCTGTGAAGATAAATTCTCATTTGACTGAGGTTCTGCCTTGCGATTGAAATTAAACACGTTTTTAATCGTCCTTTTATTGTATAGAAAGGGGATAGCTAGCAGCATAATCAGGCACACCATAACACCCAGAGAAATTAATAAGGTCGTTCTTATTGATAGCGCAAAGGCAAGTATACTTATGCTCCAGCAAGACCAGATTCCCCACAGATAACATTGTTTTTTCGTCTCAGACATTGTATTCACTCACAACGTACGGAACCTCATGCACAAGACTCAGCCGCTGACGTCATCATTAAGCTGAGGACGTGATCGCGTCATCGTTAACCAGAAAGTCATTTCTGGAAAGCAGCACCGAATTAAATAAATGTGAATAGAAGAAAACACCAGTAAAATTAACGGGTAGAATATCACTTTTTAAGCATTTTTAATGAAACCACTCTTTATTATGATAAGCGGCGCAGTTTATGGCATGGAATGATATTTGAATTCAATGCAAATATAAAGTCGTGTTTGTTTATATTATTTAAATAAAGCAATAACTCTCCTGACTCAAAAAATTAACCAGGAGAATATATCGCTAAAAAACCTTTATCAGAAAAAAACATTAAAAACAGTATTATTCGGCTTCTGCGCGACATATTGCGACAGTGTCTTCAATCAGCCTGCGAGCCACCGTTCCTGCTGGAGGTAACTGCGGCAACGCATCGTAACGATACCACCCCGCAGACAGCAGTTCTTTTGGATCAATATTGATATCACCGCCAGCATAGTCGGCCATAAACGCCATCATCAGTGACTGGGGGAAAGGCCAGGGTTGAGAAGAGACATAGCGCAGATTCTTCACACGGATGCTGCTTTCTTCCATCACTTCACGTGCTACCGTTTGCTCAAGGGTTTCGCCCACCTCGACAAAGCCAGCCAGTACCGTGAAAATCCCGTTACGATGCCGCGTATGCTGCGCCAGCAAAATCTCTTCGCCCCGGCGGATCGCCACGATAATGCAAGGTGCAATTTGCGGATAGTAACGCTGCCGGCAATGCCCGCAGAGACACGCCCATTCGGTTTTGCTGGGGTGCATTTCATGGCCACAGTAGCCACACCAACGGTGTGAACGATAGAATTCTGATAACTGAATACCGCGTCCGGCAAGTTGGAACAGGCCCGTATCTTGATCGAGCAACTGGCGTAGCGATCCCATATCCTGAGGATACGTACCGCGGATCAGCCACACTTTCTCGCCCTGCCACTCTCCAATCGGCGCCCCTGATCGCCCTGTCAGGCCCAATGAGCCCGCATCACCATGCGGCAGCTCACCTTTTGGTAACCAAATTTTATGTTCCTGGCTGACAACCCACCAGCCAGCGTCTACGCTTAAAATTTCCTGTTCCATCATTTTGCTCATCATCCTCAGCTTAAAGACTGGATTGAGGTCAGACGTTAAAATATAACATTCACGGAGTTGAACATGCTTAACCAGTTAGAAGTCCTCACCGCGCGCGTCGGCGGATGCAGTGAGCTGGTAGACTTCTGCCTGCGCTCCCGCAAGCAGTTGCTGGTTACCTATTACCAAATGGCTGGCATTAAGCCTAACAAGGAAACGCTGACGACGCTCGATGAAAACGCGCTGGATACATTCTGCCAGCATCTGGTGGACTACCTTTCCACCGGTCATTTCACCGTCTACGAACGTTTTATCAAGGAACTGGAAGGGACCGAGCAACTGGCGAAAGCGTCGTTAATCTACCCCTCTTTAAAAGCCAATACCGATCAGATAATGGAGATTTATGATTCGCATCTGGAAACAGCCATCGATGATGATAACTGCGTTGAATTTCAGCGGGCATTATCGGTAGTCGGTGAAGCGCTGGAGGCTCGATTTACGCTGGAGGATAAATTCATCAAGCTGGCTTTAGAAAAAAATGATGATAATCAAAGCGCTGCCAACTCGTGCTCGCTTGCTCGCCCTGCCTGATTCGTTATCAGAATGTGAACTTCTTGTAGTTTCCAAAAAGCCCCTTTATGCTTGAGGGGTAAGGGCGAGGCATGCCTCTCCCTTACGTTGACTGAAAAACCAGTCGATATCTTGTCGGAGTGCCCCAGGGCTGAGACCGTTAATTCGGGATCCGCGGAACCTGATCAGGTTAGTACCTGCGAAGGGAACAAGAGTAAATCAGCTATTACGGTGTGATACCGTATTTTGTCACATCGTTCTCATTACTCCCGCCTCCAGGCAAGCAAACTTCCGTATTATTATCAGGAACTTGCTATGTCTACCGTTGAAAAACCTTTCATTGAGAAAAAAACCAGCCGCCGGAAACAGCGTGCAGAAGCACAGCAGTTTATCGACTCCCTGCAGGGCACTGCCTTCCCCAATTCAAAACGCATTTACCTGACCGGCTCGCAGCCGGATATCCGTGTGCCGATGCGCGAAATTCAACTGAGCCCGACCACCGTGGGCGGTAGCAAAGACGAACCGCTGCTGGAAGCGAATGAACCGATACCGGTCTACGATACAGCGGGTCCCTACGGCGATCCGGCGGCGGCGATTGATGTTCACAAAGGGCTAAATCCGCTGCGCAGCACCTGGATCATCAAACGGGGTGATACCGAACAGATCGCTGAACTCAGCTCTACCTACACCCAGCAACGCCTCGAAGATGAAGGGCTGGATCATCTGCGTTTTGATAATTTGCCACGTCCGCGCCGGGCGCTGGAAGGCCGCTGTGTCACTCAGATGCACTATGCCCGGCTGGGCATGATCACCCCGGAAATGGAATTTATCGCTCTCCGTGAAAATATGGGACGAGAACGCATTCGCGGCGAGGTGCTGCTGCAACAGCATCCTGGTCACAGCTTTGGTGCACAGTTGCCTGAAAATATCACTGCTGAGTTCGTTCGCCAGGAGGTTGCTGCAGGACGCGCGATTATCCCGGCCAATATTAATCACCCGGAATCGGAGCCGATGATTATCGGTCGCAACTTTCTGGTGAAAATTAACGCCAATATCGGCAATTCCGCGGTCAGCTCTTCCATCGAAGAAGAGGTGGAAAAACTGGTGTGGTCAGCCCGTTGGGGGGCAGATACGGTGATGGACCTTTCCACCGGGCGTTATATTCACGAAACCCGCGAGTGGATCCTGCGTAACAGCCCGGTGCCGATTGGCACGGTGCCCATCTATCAGGCGCTGGAAAAAGTGAACGGTGTGGCAGAGGACCTCAACTGGGAAATTTTCCGCGACACACTGCTGGAACAAGCTGAACAGGGCGTTGATTACTTTACTATTCATGCGGGTGTGCTGCTGCGCTATGTACCGATGACCGCCAAACGCCTGACCGGTATCGTTTCGCGCGGCGGCTCAATTATGGCGAAATGGTGCCTGTCTCACCATAAAGAGAGTTTCCTCTATCAGCATTTCCGCGACATCTGTGAAATCTGCGCCGCCTACGATGTTTCGCTGTCGCTGGGCGATGGCCTGCGCCCGGGTTCCATTCAGGATGCCAACGATGAAGCACAGTTCGCAGAATTACGCACGTTGGGCGAACTGACCAAAATTGCCTGGGAATATGACGTCCAGGTGATGATTGAAGGCCCTGGGCATGTGCCCATGCAGATGATTCGCGTCAATATGACGGAACAGCTTGAGCACTGTCACGAAGCCCCGTTTTATACGCTGGGGCCCCTGACGACAGATATTGCTCCGGGTTATGACCACTTCACTTCCGGTATTGGCGCCGCCATGATCGGCTGGTTTGGCTGCGCGATGTTATGTTACGTGACACCCAAAGAACACCTCGGCCTGCCGAACAAAGAGGATGTCAAACAGGGATTGATTACCTATAAAATCGCAGCCCATGCCGCCGACCTGGCGAAAGGCCATCCCGGAGCACAGATTCGTGATAACGCCATGTCGAAAGCGCGTTTCGAATTCCGCTGGGAAGATCAGTTTAATCTCGCCCTCGATCCGCACACTGCCCGTGCATATCACGATGAAACCCTGCCGCAGGAATCCGGCAAAGTGGCACACTTCTGCTCAATGTGTGGACCCAAATTCTGTTCAATGAAGATCACCCAGGAAGTGCGTGAATACGCCGCACGTCAGGAGGCCGAAGCACGGCCGATCGAAATAGGTATGGCACAGATGTCTGACGAGTTTCGTCACCGTGGCAGTGAACTGTATCATCGCGCCGACACCCTGAAATCAGAGGAACAAATATGAGTCGTGGAGCTTTTCCCCCAACCAATGCCAGATTGGGTCTTTATCCGGTGGTCGATACGGTGGAGTGGATTGAACGCCTGCTTGATGCGGGCGTACGTACACTGCAACTGCGCATTAAAGACTGTGCAGAGCATGAAGTTGAACAGCAGATCGTTGATGCCATTGCCTTGGGTAAACGCTATCAAGCCCGCCTGTTTATTAATGACTACTGGCGTTTAGCGATAAAACATCAGGCTTACGGCATCCATCTGGGTCAGGAAGATCTGGATGTTGCCGATCTGGATGCCATTCATGCTGCCGGACTGCGCCTCGGTCTTTCAACCCATGACGATGCCGAACTGGATCGCGCGCTGGCCGAAAAACCTTCCTATATTGCCCTGGGCCACGTATTTCCAACCCAGACAAAAGCCATGCCCTCTGATCCGCAGGGACTGGAAGAGTTAACGCGCCACATAAAGCGACTGAAGGGGATCTCTACCGTGGCTATCGGTGGGATCAGTCTGGAACGTATTCCCCAGGTGCTGGCCACCGGGGTGGGCAGTGTTGCTGTGGTGAGCGCGATTACACAAGCCAGCGACTGGCGTGCGGCGACGTATCAGCTACTGGACCTGGTCGAGCCACAGAACACCCCACATTCCTGACATCATTATAAATATCGGTAAAAAACGTTCGGGCAGGTGCTCGGCACGTTCGAGGCTCAGGGCGCGTTTCGCAATAAAATGCAATCTGCTGCAACACGGAAAAACAGGGCTGAAGACATTACGCAGCCTTGTTTATTCACGCTTTTATCGGGAAATGCAGCCGCTATAGTGGCCGTGCGGGGGGCAATCCTGCCATCCGCCAGGGTCAGTAGTTTTCCTTCTCACTGACCCTGCCTTCACCCTCTTCTTGTACCTGCGAGGATACCGGAGCACAGGCCAGCACTGCCCGCTCTACCGCCGCCCCCAACACCTCCAGAGCACGTTCGGTTTTATCGGTAAACGACTGCGCATAGCTGAGGCGCAGGCAGTTGCGGTATTTACCTGATGCTGAGAACAGCGACCCGACAGCAATCTGAATATGGGAAGCACGTAGATCCTGGTTCAGGCGCAGCGCATCAAAAGGTTCTGGCAGTTCGACCCAAATAAGAAATCCTCCCTGAGGACGAGTCACACAGATCCCACAGGGAAAGTGATGCCGCACCCGCCGGGTGAACGTCTCCAGGCTGCGCTGATAGTAACTGCGCATACGCCGCAGATGAGGCTGGTAATACCCCTGGCGAATAAAAGCGGCGACCGCCATCTGTGTCTGAGTGGCCGTTGAACCCGTGCTGATATATTTCATATGCAAAACACGATCAAAATAACGCCCCGGCACCACCCACCCCACCCGCAGGCCGGGTGCCAGCGTTTTAGAAAATGAGCTGCACAGCAGAACACGACCATCCATATCCAGCGACTTGATGGTGACCGGACGAGGATAGTCAAAAGCGAGTTCACCATAAACATCATCTTCAATGATCGCGGCATCAAAGCGCTGCGCCAGCGTCAGCAATGCCTGCTTACGCTGCGTTGGCATCACAAACCCCAGCGGGTTATTGCAGTTTGGCACCACCACCACGGCATTAATCGGCCATTGCTCAAACGCCAGCTCCAGTGCTTCCAGACTGATGCCGGTAACGGAATCCGTAGGAATCTCGATAGCGCGGATCCCAAAACCGCGCAGGGTTTGCATGGTGCCGTGAAAGGCTGGTGACTCCACGGCAATAATATCCCCCGGCTGGCATACCGCTCTGATCGATACCGACAGCGCTTCATGGCAACCCGTGGTAATCACAATGTCGTCGGCGGTGACCTGGCAGCCGCTGTCGATCATCAGGCGCGCGACTTGTTCACGCAGTTCCGGCACACCATACAGATTATCGTAACTCAACAGCCTTGGGTCCTGCTGCTGCCCAAGGCGACTGATAATTTTCCACAGCGGCTTGAGCGTAGGAGAATCAATATTCGGCATACCGCTTCCGAGCTGAAGCATATCGTCATCCAGCCGGGCATTGAGCAGATCCATCACCGCATCCCACTGGGTGATCTCCACCGGGCGCTGAACCGGGCGAGTGATCGGCGGCAGCGGCGGTGCCGCCTTGCGTGGGGTGACAAAGTAGCCGGATCTGGGCTGTGGCGTAATCAGCTGTTTCTCTTCAAGCAGATAGTAAGCCTGCTGAACCGTGCTGATGCTGACGCCATGTTCGCCACTGAGTGAACGTACGGATGGCAATCGCTCGCCGGCCTGATACAACCCTTGCTCAATACGTTGAGCCAGCAGTTCTGCCAGCCGCTGATAACGTGTCATCGTATCCTCCACTCCCACTCTATTTTGGAAAAACCAGTACAGATAGCGGTAATAATCACCATTCAGTCACACTATCTCGCAATCTGTATGTCAATAAAAGGTGTTTTTTGCATCTGTATCATAAAGGTATTTATCGACAAAATAGTCGTCATACCCAAGGTGATGAGGAGGCAGTGATGGAATTTGATGAGAACAGAGCAGCGAAGCCATTTAGCTGGACGCTGATTAACGCAATCTTTCTTATGCCTTATCATCGCTGGCAGGCAAGACGCATACGTTCCTGCACCCGCAAGATTCTGTCGCGTCTGAGTGATGCGCAACTGAAGGATATCGGACTGACCTGTGAGGATGTCCGCAACTTATAGTGATGTGGCCTGGGTCGAAGGATGTACCCGAGGGCAACGCGGCCGTCCTGCTGCGTTGCCCCTTTTTTATGGCGATGTGGTTATCAGTTACCGCGATAGGTAGAGTAACCGTACTGACTCAGCAGCAGAGGAATGTGGTAGTGGCTGTCACTGTTCTCCACATGAAAGATCACCGGGATCTCCGGGAAGAAAGTCGGCTGCTTTTGCTGTTTGTAGTAATCACCGGTTTTGAAGACCACTTTGTAGTCACCCGCAGCCATCGTTTTCCCAGCCGGATAGAGTGCCGGGATACGTCCGTTTTTATCCGTGACGCCAGAAGCCAGTTTCACCCACCCCTGCTTTTGCTGCTGTTCGAGTTCAACCGTCACACCGGAGGTCGGTACACCAGTCTGCAGGTTAAGCACGTGCACGCTCAGCGGATTCTTCATCCCTTCATCACCGGCAGCCAGTACAGGCAGAGAAGCACTGACCAGGCTGGTCAGTACCAGGGCTTTAACAATCTTCATGTCGGACTCCTTAGTATTAATGTCGGCATGAAGATAGCAGTCGTCGCCTTTAGCGACGACTTTAGCGCCAAATATGTGAAATTTCCCAGAAGCTTAGGGGAAAAGAGGAAGTCAGAATGCTTCCTCTTAAAGAGGGATTATTCAGTTCCTGCCGTCGCCCAAACGGATGGCCAGTCTCCTGGCTCGCCGCCATTGCAGCTCTGCTGATTGTTATAGTGTGTCAGATGGAATGTCTTACCATCATATTTCCAACCGCCATTATCTCCACAGTCAGCAATACCGCGCCCGCGCCCGGAATAATACAGCTCACCCGTTTGCGGATCGTAGCTTGCTTCAGTAAACCAGCTCATCACCCTGGGTTTGCCGTCTTCATCATTTCCGGGTAATGGCAGAGTCAGCTGCTTTGAGTCCTGGGGATTATTGCGCTCACTGATAAACAGCATACTGGAAGACTGATAAGCTCCCAGACCACAATTGACCAGCACCAGAGCCTGCTTGTCATTCAGTGGCTGCGCTTCACTGCGCTCACGTGCTTCTTTGTCCGGCTCACAGCTCTCTTTCGCCAGCAGTTTGCTGTTAGCCTCAATCGCACCGTCGATTAACGCAGCGGCGTTGGTCAAAGGAATGACTCTGGGCACTGGGAAGTTCAGCACCGCCGGGACAGGCCGTGCCGACACCATCGAAGGTTCATTATTCCCCACTTTCAGCAGCGCGGTCTGATTCCCTAATCGCCCCTGTCGTTCATCCACCAGCAGCAGTGCCGCATTGAGCCCGCCGAGGGAGGCAGCTTCAGAATCGGGTGTACCGGGTGTGAGCGCAATGGTCAGAGCATTTTTAGTGGCCTGAACCCACTGCTGTACATCAGCCAGTTTTTCACTGCCGCCCGCGCTATAGTCATCACTGATTTTTGACGGTGAAATCTCAATGTTGGAATGCCAGGGTTTGCCATCCAGCCAGATCCCTGTCGGTTTCTGATCGCCCCATTGCTGAAAATTGAGGGAAGGCTGAGACTCTGCACCAGCCTTACGCTTGATGATAATCCGCAATACCTCATCGGTATTGCGCACCTCACAGTCATTGAGATTGTTGCAAGTCACCTGCCAGTTTTTAAACGTCTTTTGCACCGGGGCATTAGCCCACTCTTCTGCCTGAGCGCCTGCGCTTAATCCCAGCAGTGCCAGCGCCATCACAACCTTATTATTTTGCATTTTTTATCCATGTGATTTTGTTTAGTCGAAAAAAAACCCCGCCGAAGCGAGGTTTTTTATTATGCCACAGGCCGTTGACGATTAATCGTCATTACCGCCCAGGTTTCCTGCGTTAAGCAGTTCAGCCAGGCTGGCAGAGGCTTCATCGGCAGTCACTACTGGCACGATTGGCGCTTCGCCCGCGGCTTTACGACGCATACGATCCTGATGATACGCGTAACCGGTACCGGCTGGAATCAGACGGCCAACGATAACGTTCTCTTTCAGGCCGCGCAGTTCGTCGCGTTTGCCCGCAACGGCTGCTTCGGTCAGTACGCGCGTGGTTTCCTGGAACGAAGCCGCAGAGATAAACGACTCGGTTGCCAGGGAAGCTTTGGTGATACCCAGCAGATCGCGTGCAAATGTTGCAGAGATCTTGCCGTTAGCTTCCAGTTCGCGGTTAGCGATCTTAACGCGTGAGAACTCAACCTGCTCGCCGTCGAGGAAGTCAGTGCTTCCCGCGCTTGAGATGGTTGCTTTACGCAGCATCTGACGAACGATGACTTCGATGTGCTTATCGTTAATCTTAACGCCTTGCAGACGGTAAACTTCCTGCACTTCGTTAGTGATATAACGGGTCACCGCATGCACGCCACGCAGACGCAGAATGTCATGTGGAGATTCTGGGCCATCGGAAACCACGTCACCGCGCTCTACGCGTTCACCTTCGAACACGTTCAGCTGACGCCATTTCGGAATCATCTCTTCGTAATGATCGCTACCGTCGATCGGCGTGATCACCAGACGACGCTTCCCTTTGGTTTCTTTACCGAAGGAAATGATGCCGCTGATCTCAGCCAGGATTGCCGGCTCTTTCGGACGACGGGCTTCGAACAGGTCAGCAACGCGTGGCAGACCACCGGTGATGTCCTTGGTACCGCCAGATTCCTGAGGTACACGCGCCAGGGTGTCACCAGAACTGATCTTGATGCCATCTTCCAACTGGACGATTGCTTTACCCGGTAAGAAGTACTGGGCAGGCATATCAGAGCCAGGGATCATGACGTCATTGCCGTTAGCATCAACGATTTTCAGCGCTGGACGCAGATCTTTACCACCGGCAGTACGTTCAGCACTGTCCAGAATCACCAGAGAAGAAAGACCGGTCAGGTCGTCCGTCTGGCGGGTAATGGTCTGACCGTCAATCATGTCAGTGAAGCGAATGAAACCGCTCACTTCGGTGATGACCGGCATGGTGTGTGGATCCCAGTTTGCTACGGTCTCGCCCGCTGCAACCTGCTCGCCGTCACCTTTCGCCATGGTTGAACCGTAAGGAACTTTATAGCTCTCTTTGGTACGACCAAATTCGTCGATCATTTTCAGTTCAACGTTACGCGAGGTGATCACCAGCTTGCCAGCGGAGTTCGTTACCGACTTGGCGTTGATCAGTTTCAGCGTACCTTTGTTCTTCACCTGAATGCTGGATTCAGCAGCCGCACGAGATGCCGCACCACCGATGTGGAACGTACGCATCGTCAGCTGTGTACCCGGCTCACCGATGGACTGTGCTGCGATAACGCCGATGGCCTCACCTTTGTTGATGATGTGACCACGTGCCAGGTCGCGACCATAGCAGTGAGCACACACACCGAAGTCAGTTTCGCAGCTTACTACGGAACGCACTTTCAGGCTGTCAACAGAGTGTTCTTCCAACAGGTCACACTGCTGTTCGTGCAGCAGAGTGTTACGCGGCAGCAGGATGTCAGCAGTACCTGGCTTGATCACGTCTTCTGCGGTCACACGACCCAGTACACGCTCACGCAGCGGCTCTTTAACATCACCACCTTCGATGACCGGAGTCATCATGATACCTTCGCGTGTACCACAGTCATCTTCAGTCACAACCAGATCCTGCGCGACGTCAACCAGACGACGAGTCAGATAACCGGAGTTAGCTGTTTTCAGTGCGGTATCCGCAAGACCTTTACGCGCACCGTGCGTGGAGATGAAGTACTGGAGTACGTTCAGACCTTCACGGAAGTTCGCGGTGATCGGCGTTTCGATGATGGAGCCATCTGGCTTAGCCATCAGACCACGCATACCGGCCAGCTGACGAATCTGCGCTGCAGAACCACGAGCACCGGAGTCGGCCATCATAAAGATGCTGTTGAAGGAAACCTGACGCTCTTCCACGCCATCGCGGTTGATCACGAGTTCGGTAGAGAGGTTTTCCATCATCGCTTTAGCAACGCGTTCGTTGGCCGCAGCCCAAATATCGATCACTTTGTTATAGCGTTCGCCAGCGGTAACCAGACCAGACTGGAACTGCTGCTGAATCTCAGCCACTTCCGCTTCTGCTTCGGTGATGATTTCCACTTTCTTAGCCGGGATAACCATGTCGTCGATGCCCACAGACGCGCCTGAGCGTGCTGCATAGGCAAAGCCGGTGTACATGGTCTGGTCAGCAAAGATAACCGTTGGTTTCAGACCCAGGATGCGGTAACAGGTGTTCAGCATCTTGGAGATCGCTTTTTTACCCAACGCCTGGTTGACGATAGAGTAAGGCAGACCTTTTGGTACGATCATCCACAGGATCGCACGACCAATGGTGGTGTCGATGATGCTGGTTTTAGCAACCCACTCATCCTGCTCGTTTTTCTCGTGTTCGGTGATACGCACCTTAACGCGAGCGTGCAGAGACGCATGGCCAGAGCGGTAAACACGCTCAGCTTCTTTCGGGCCAGTCAGCACCATGCCTTCGCCTTTGGCGTTAACACAGTCGCGGGTCATGTAGTACAGACCCAGTACAACGTCCTGAGAAGGAACGATGATTGGCTCGCCGTTCGCAGGTGACAGGATGTTGTTGGTAGACATCATCAGCGCACGCGCTTCCAGCTGAGCTTCCAGCGTCAGCGGTACGTGTACTGCCATCTGGTCACCATCGAAGTCGGCGTTGTATGCCGCACAGACCAGCGGGTGAAGCTGAATCGCTTTACCTTCGATCAGTACTGGCTCAAACGCCTGGATGCCCAGACGGTGCAGAGTTGGTGCACGGTTCAGCAGGACCGGGTGTTCGCGGATCACTTCATCCAGGATATCCCAGACGACGGATTCTTCGCGCTCAACCATTTTCTTAGCGGCTTTGATGGTGGTAGCAAGACCACGCAGTTCCAGCTTGCCGTAGATAAACGGTTTGAACAGCTCCAGTGCCATTTTCTTCGGCAGACCACACTGATGCAGACGCAGGTATGGACCTACAGTGATAACCGAACGACCAGAGTAGTCGACACGTTTACCCAGCAAGTTCTGACGGAAACGACCCTGCTTACCTTTGATCATATCGGCCAAAGATTTCAGAGGACGTTTGTTAGAACCGGTGATCGCACGACCGCGACGGCCGTTATCCAGCAACGCATCGACCGCTTCCTGCAACATACGTTTTTCGTTACGTACGATGATATCTGGCGCAGCCAGATCCAGCAGGCGTTTCAGACGGTTGTTACGGTTAATCACGCGACGATACAGATCGTTCAGATCCGACGTAGCGAAACGACCGCCGTCCAGCGGTACCAGAGGACGCAGGTCCGGTGGCAGAACAGGCAGCACGGTCAGGATCATCCATTCTGGTTTGTTACCAGACTGTACGAACGCTTCCAGCAGCTTGATGCGCTTGGTCAGTTTTTTACGCTTGGTTTCGGAGTTCGTTTCGTTCAACTCTTCACGCAGAGTTTCACACTCTTGTTCCAGGTCCATGTTTTTCAACAGAGCCTGGATCGCTTCCGCACCCATTTTAGCGTCGAATTCGTCACCAAACTCTTCCAGCGCGTCGAGATACTGCTCTTCAGTCAGGATCTGGCGCTTTTCGAGGTTGGTCATGCCGCCTTCAATCACTACGTAAGATTCGAAGTAAAGAACACGTTCGATATCACGCAGTGGCATATCCAGCAGTAAACCGATGCGCGAAGGCAGCGATTTCAGGAACCAGATGTGCGCAGTAGGCGAAGCCAGCTCAATGTGGCCCATGCGCTCACGGCGAACTTTGGTCTGTGTAACTTCAACGCCACACTTCTCACAGATCACACCGCGATGTTTCAAGCGCTTGTACTTACCGCACAGGCACTCGTAGTCTTTTACTGGCCCGAAAATACGCGCACAGAAAAGCCCGTCACGTTCAGGTTTGAACGTACGGTAGTTGATGGTTTCCGGCTTTTTAACTTCGCCAAAAGACCATGAACGGATCATATCTGGCGATGCCAGAGCGATCTTGATCGCATCAAACTCTTCGGTCTTAGTTTGCGCTTTCAGAAACTTAAGTAAGTCTTTCACGGATTAGCTCCCGTCGGAGTGAGACTTCTCAGAGACGCCCGGAGTGACCCGGGCGCCCTGTAACCAGTACAGCAGATGCGAGTTATTACTCGTCTTCCAGCTCGATGTTAATACCCAGCGAGCGGATCTCTTTCAACAGTACGTTGAAGGATTCCGGCATGCCCGGTTCCATCTGATGATTGCCGTCAACGATGTTTTTATACATCTTGGTACGGCCGTTCACGTCATCAGACTTCACGGTCAGCATTTCCTGCAGGGTATAAGCGGCACCGTATGCTTCCAGTGCCCATACTTCCATCTCACCGAAGCGCTGACCACCGAACTGCGCCTTACCACCCAGCGGCTGCTGAGTAACGAGGCTGTAAGAACCGGTAGAACGCGCATGCATTTTGTCATCAACCAGGTGGTTCAGCTTCAGCATGTACATGTAGCCAACGGTAACCTGACGTTCGAACTGCTCACCGGTACGACCATCAAACAGCGTAATCTGACCAGAAGAAGGCAGGCCGCCGAGCTGTAACAGCTCTTTGATTTCGCTTTCTTTCGCGCCGTCAAACACCGGTGTTGCGATTGGCATACCTTTTTTCAGGTTCTCTGCCAGACGCAGCACTTCGTCGTCGGTGAACGTGTTCAGGTCAACTTTCTGGCGCAAATCGCTGCCCAGATCGTAAGCACGCTGAATAAACTCACGCAGCTTGGACACTTCTTCCTGCTTCTTAAGCATAGCGTTAATTTTCTCGCCAATGCCCTTCGCAGCCATACCCAGGTGGGTTTCAAGAATCTGACCAATGTTCATACGTGATGGAACGCCCAGCGGGTTCAGAACGATGTCGACCGGCGTACCGAACTCATCGTATGGCATATCTTCGATCGGGTTGATCTTGGAGATAACACCTTTGTTCCCGTGACGACCTGCCATTTTGTCACCAGGCTGGATCTGACGTTTAACGGCCAGATACACTTTAACGATTTTCAGCACGCCAGGTGCCAGGTCATCGCCCTGAGTGATTTTGCGGCGCTTAGCTTCAAGTTTTTTCTCAAACTCGTGCTTCAGCTCGTCGTACTGCTCGGCCAACTGTTCCAGCTGGTTTTGCTTTTCTTCGTCGGTCAGGCCCAGTTCCAGCCAGCGCTCGCGTGGCAGCTTGTCCAGTTTTTCCGCTTCAACACCGCCAGCAACCAGCAGGTAGTTAATACGGCTGAACAGGCCAGCTTCGAGGATTTGCAGTTCTTCAGACAGGTCTTTCTTCGCCTGCTTCAGCTGCATCTCTTCGATTTCCAGCGCACGTTTGTCTTTTTCCACGCCATCGCGGGTGAAGACCTGAACGTCGATGATGGTGCCAGACACGCCGTTTGGTACACGCAGAGAAGAATCTTTAACGTCAGACGCTTTCTCACCGAAGATTGCACGCAGCAGTTTCTCTTCTGGCGTCAGCTGGGTTTCACCTTTCGGCGTTACCTTACCAACCAGAATGTCACCGCCAGTCACTTCCGCACCGATGTACACGATACCGGACTCATCCAGTTTAGAGAGCGCAGCTTCACCCACGTTAGGGATGTCGGCAGTGATCTCTTCTGGCCCCAGCTTGGTGTCGCGAGACACACATGCCAGTTCCTGGATGTGGATAGTGGTGAAGCGATCTTCCTGTACCACACGCTCGGAGACTAAGATGGAGTCTTCGAAGTTATAGCCGTTCCACGGCATGAACGCGACGCGCATGTTCTGACCCAGTGCCAATTCACCGAGGTCGGTTGAAGGACCATCAGCCAGCACATCACCACGTTCAATTGGTTCACCCAGGTTCACGCAAGGCATCTGGTTGATGCAGGTGTTCTGGTTAGAACGGGTGTATTTGGTCAGGTTGTAAATGTCGATACCGGCTTCGCCAGAATGCATTTCGTCTTCGTTAACTTTAATAACGATACGTGATGCATCCACGTACTGAACCGTACCACCACGTTTCGCTACGGCAGTAACACCGGAGTCGACCGCTACCGCGCGTTCCATACCAGTACCAACCAGCGGCTTATCAGCACGCAGAGTTGGAACCGCCTGACGTTGCATGTTTGCACCCATCAATGCGCGGTTGGCGTCATCGTGCTCCAGGAACGGGATCAGTGACGCACCGACGGAAACCACCTGCTGGGTGGAAACGTCCATGTAGTCAACCTGGTCACGGTTGAAGAGGCTCGATTCGCCTTTGCTACGGCAGGTCACCAGATCGTCTACGAAGTGACCTTCGTCGTCGAGGTTGGTGTTCGCCTGAGCGATAACGTAGTTACCCTCTTCAATAGCAGAGAGGTAATGAATTTCGTCGGTCACCACGCCTTCGCGAACGCGACGGTATGGGGTTTCCAGGAAACCATACTCATTGGTCTGTGCATAAACAGACAAGGAGTTGATCAGACCGATGTTTGGACCTTCCGGCGTTTCGATTGGACATACGCGACCGTAGTGAGTCGGGTGTACGTCTCGAACTTCGAAGCCTGCACGCTCACGCGTCAGACCGCCCGGGCCCAGTGCAGAAATACGACGCTTATGCGTGATCTCTGACAACGGGTTGTTCTGGTCCATAAACTGTGACAGCTGGCTGGAACCGAAGAACTCTTTCACTGCCGCTGAAATTGGCTTGGCGTTGATCATGTCCTGTGGCATCAGGGTATCCAGATCGCCCAGGGACAGACGCTCTTTCACCGCACGCTCTACGCGCACGAGGCCAACACGGAACTGGTTTTCAGCCATTTCGCCGACGGAACGGATACGACGGTTGCCGAGGTGGTCGATATCATCCACTTCGCCAATACCGTTACGGATACCGATGAGCTTCTTCATCACCTGAATGATGTCGTCTTTGCTCAGGATACCGGAACCTTCGATCTCGTCACGCAGCAGAGAACGGTTGAACTTCATACGGCCAACCGCAGACAAATCGTAGCGGTCTTCAGAGAAGAACAGGTTCTCGAACAGGTTTTCAGCCGCTTCACGCGTTGGTGGCTCACCAGGACGCATCATGCGGTAGATCTCAACCAGAGCGCTAAGGCGATCGCTGGTTGGGTCGACACGTACAGTCTCAGACATGTACGCACCGTGATCCAGGTCGTTGGTGAACAGTGTTTCGATGCGCTTGTGACCGGACTGGCTCAGTTTCGCCAGCAGATCCAGTGACAACTCCATGTTCGCCGCGATCAGCAGTTCACCAGTGCTCTCATCGATGTAGTCTTTAGCGACGACTTTACCGGCAATGTACTCAACCGGAACTTCGATGTGTGCAATGGCATCTTTCTCAAGCTGGCGAATATGGCGCGCAGTAATACGGCGACCTTTTTCGACGTAAACGGTGCCGTTCGATTCAATATCGAATGACGCAGTTTCACCACGCAGGCGCTCTGGGACCAGCTCCATCTGCAGCTTGTTGTCGCGAATTTCGTACACTACTTTTTCGAAGAACAGATCCAGGATCTGCTGAGTAGTATAATTCAGCGCACGCAGAATGATGGTCGCAGGCAGTTTACGGCGACGGTCAATACGGACGAACAGGTTGTCTTTCGGGTCGAACTCGAAGTCCAACCATGAACCGCGGTAAGGGATAATACGTGCGTTATACAGCACTTTACCCGATGAGTGGGTTTTACCCTTATCGCTGTCGAAGAAGACACCAGGACTACGGTGGAGCTGAGAAACGATAACACGCTCAGTACCGTTGATCACAAAGGTACCGTTATCGGTCATGAGTGGAATTTCACCCATGTAAACTTCTTGTTCTTTGATGTCTTTAACGGTGCCTTCCGGCGCTTCGCGCTCGTAGATCACCAGGCGCAGTTTTACGCGCAGAGGTGCAGAGTACGTGACACCACGAATCTGACACTCTTTAACATCAAATACAGGTTCGCCTAAACGGTAGCTGACGTACTGCAGCTCAGAATTACCGCTATAGCTTTGGATTGGGAATACGGAACGGAATGCTGCTTCCAGACCATATTGACCTTCCGGATCTTGCTCGATGAACTTCTGAAACGAGTCAAGCTGGATAGAAAGGAGATATGGAATGTCCAGAACTTGTGGACGCTTTCCAAAATCCTTACGAATACGTTTTTTCTCGGTATAGGAGTAAACCATAGGGTTCCTCAGCTCGCTGAAATGTAGAACCTCGCTGTCCATCCAGGAGGACAGTTCATGCAACGCTGTTTTGTGTTGTTCGAAAAGCAGAGTGCTTTTCGTAATACCTCTTTCTATCACGCTTAAATCATTTCGCTGCAAGTGTCTGAGCAGGGAACCCAGTCAGGAATGCAGTATATTAAGTCGTCGATAGAGAAAGATATTAAGCTAATCAATGACTAAACAGTGTGAAATATCATTGACGCTGTAGAGCGCAAAAAGGCTGGTGACCAAAAAGTCACCAGCCATCAGCCTAAAAGACTAGGCTGCAACCTGAAAGGTTGGCTTATTTAACTTCAACTTCTGCGCCAGCTTCTTCCAGTGCTTTCTTCAGTGCTTCTGCGTCGTCTTTGCTGATGCCTTCTTTCAGGGCAGCAGGTGCAGACTCAACCAGATCTTTAGCTTCTTTCAGGCCCAGACCAGTTGCGCCACGTACTGCTTTGATCACGGCAACTTTGTTAGCGCCGATAGCTTTCAGTACAACGTCGAACTCGGTTTTTTCTTCTACAGCTTCAGCAGCAGCAGCAGGACCTGCAACAGCAGCAGCAGCTGACACGCCGAATTTCTCTTCCATAGCGGAGATCAGTTCAACGATTTCCATTACAGACAGAGCTGCAACGCCTTCAATGATTTGGTCTTTAGTGATTGACATTTCGTGTTCCTAAATTCAGAAAGTAATTTATACGTAAGCAAGTGAACGGAAAAGAAAGGCTGGCTGATTAAGCAGCAGCAGCTTCTTTCTGATCGCGTACAGCAGCCAGAGTGCGAACCAGTTTGCCAGCAGAGGCTTCTTTCATGGTTGCCATCAGGCGTGCGATTGCTTCATCGTAGGTAGGCAGAGTTGCCAGGCGGTCGATCTGAGCCGCACTGATCAGCTCGCCTTCAAAGGCTGCAGCTTTAACCTCGAATTTTGCATTCGCTTTCGCGAACTCTTTGAACAGACGAGCAGCAGCGCCCGGGTGTTCCATAGAGTATGCAATCAAGGTAGGACCGGTAAACGTGTCTTTCAGGCACTCAAACTGAGTACCTTCAACGACGCGGCGCAGCAAGGTGTTACGAACAACACGCATGTAAACGCCAGCTGCACGTCCTGCTTTACGCAGTTCGGTCATTTTATCTACGGTAACGCCACGAGAATCCGCAACTACCGCAGACAGCGCGCCTTTGGCTACTTCGCTGACTTCAGCAACAATCGCTTGTTTGTCTTGAAGATTTAAGGCCATTAGCTTGTGCTCCTGGATTTTTGGCCGGGGATGGATTTCCCCGGAACTCACTTCGCCTGAACAGTGTTGCCACAGACAGGCGCTAAATCACGGTGAGCAGAATCCAGCAAAGACTATAAAAATATTCTTTTGGTTCTGTCACCGTCTACGCAGGAGATTAAGTTTCTTACGAAACACCTGCGGTCTTGGACGGAGGCCTGGATAAGGCCAGGCTCCAACCTAAAAATTCTTGGAATATGTCGCCACGAATGGCTGAATTCCGGGTTCTGTATATTTACAGAACAACGGGCGTAAGATTCTAGATGAATAATTCGCCCGCGTAAAGCACAAGATTAGTTTGCAGCAGCGTTCAGGCCAGCCTGATCAACTGCAACGCCTGCGCCCATAGTGGTGGACAGGCTAACTTTCTTGATGAAAACGCCTTTCGCCTGAGATGGTTTTGCTTTTTTCAGCGCAACCAGCAGGTGTTCCAGGTTTTCTTTCAGTTTTTCAGAATCGAAATCAACCTTACCGATAGTGGTATGGATGATACCGTTCTTGTCGTTACGGTAACGAACCTGACCTGCTTTAGCATTTTTCACTGCTTCAGCAACGTTAGGAGTTACAGTACCAACTTTCGGGTTTGGCATCAGACCGCGTGGGCCCAGAACCTGACCCAACTGGCCAACAACGCGCATTGCATCAGGAGATGCGATAACAACGTCGAAGTTCATTTCGCCTTTTTTGATCTGGTCAGCCAGATCTTCCATACCTACCAGCTCAGCGCCGGCTGCTTTAGCAGCTTCAGCGTTTGCGCCCTGGGCAAATACGGCAACGCGAACAGAACGGCCAGTACCGTGTGGCAGTACAGTTGCACCGCGAACGTTCTGGTCAGATTTACGAGCATCAATGCCCAGGTTTACAGCTACGTCAACGCTTTCTACGAACTTAGCAGTAGCCAGTTCCTTCAGCAGAGCAACAGCTTCGTTGATGTCATACTGTTTAGTTGAATCAACTTTGTCACGGATCACGCGCATGCGCTTGGTCAGCTTAGCCATTTCTTAGTCCTCTACTACCAGGCCCATGGAACGAGCAGTACCTTCGATGGAGCGAGTCATCGCTTCCAGGTCAGCACCAGTCATGTCCGCAGCTTTGGTTTCTGCGATTTCACGTACCTGAGCACGCGATACTTTACCTACTTTGTCTTTGTTCGGCTTGCCAGAACCAGACTTAATACCAGCCGCTTTCTTCAGCAGTACTGCTGCAGGAGGGGTTTTGGTAACGAAGGTGAAAGAACGGTCAGAGTAAACGGTGATCACAACTGGCGTTGGAAGACCTTTCTCCAGGGATTCTGTTTTGGCGTTGAACGCTTTACAGAATTCCATGATGTTAACGCCCTGCTGGCCCAGTGCCGGACCTACCGGTGGACTTGGGTTTGCCATACCAGCTGCAACCTGCAACTTAACGTAGGCTTGTACTTTCTTAGCCATGATAATTCCTCTATTGGGTGATAACGCTCCTGAAGGAGCTCCCCGTGATTAATATTCACACGCTGAGAACAGCGCATAAAAACAAAAGGCGCGAAATTGTAGTGCAATTTCGCGCCTCTCGCAACCACTAGATCACAGTGATTGTGTATTTTTCATGCGCCCCGCAACAAAAGCAGGGGCGTCTTTAAGAAAGGTAATTAACCCTTCTCAACCTGACCGAAGTCCAGCTCAACCGGTGTTGCACGGCCAAAGATGGATACAGAAACTTTCAGGCGGCTTTTCTCATAGTCGACTTCTTCCACCACGCCATTAAAGTCAGCAAATGGACCATCGCTTACGCGCACCATTTCACCAGGCTCAAACATAGTTTTCGGACGTGGTTTATCACCCGCTTGCTGCAAGCGGTTCATGATAGCATCAACTTCTTTGTCGCTAATCGGCGCCGGGCGGTCAGAGGTACCACCAATGAAGCCCATAACACGCGGCACGCTGCGTACCAGGTGCCAGCTGGCATCGTTCATCACCATTTGGACCAGCACGTAACCTGGGAAGAACTTGCGCTCGCTTTTACGACGCTGGCCACCACGGATCTCAACCACTTCTTCGGTTGGAACCATGACATCGCCAAACAGCTCTTCCATGTTGTGTAACTTGATATGCTCGCGCAGCGATTGTGCTACACGGCCTTCAAAACCGGAAAACGCCTGAACGACGTACCAGCGCTTTTTTGGAGCTTCAGACATCTCAGAACCTCAGGCCAGTGATAAACGATACCAGACGAACCAGAATTCCATCCAGTCCCCACAAAATCAGTGACATCACGGCAGTTACCGCGGCAACGATTAACGTGGTGTGCAACGTTTCCTGACGAGTAGGCCAGATGACCTTACGAACTTCAGTGCGCGCTTCACGGGCAAAAGCCAACGTTGCTTTACCTTTGGTGGTCCACAGAGCAATGCCAGCTGCTGCTACCATCAGGACCACGACAGCAAGGGCGCGCAGAGGTAATGTTACATCGCGATAATAGGAGTTACCGGCGACAGCGGCGACCAAAAGCACCACGACACCTAACCACTTCAATACTTCCAGGCCGCGCCCGTTTCCTTGAGCTTCGGTATTAGCACTCATAAACCAACCTGCCACAATAAATCAGAAACACTTTTGCCTCGTCAGACGAGGCAACCGAACCGAATGATGCTGTTAGGCGTAACTCGGCATATCCTTTAATTCCAAGCCGTAGCTTGAAAACTATTGGCTTTAACGCCGTGCTACAGAGCCTGCCTCAGCAATGATTATGGTCGAAAAAATCACTGATGAGTCAGGTTCTATGTTACAGCGTGCAAAAAGGGCATCAAATGATGCCCTTTTCCTGTGCGTTGCGTCAAATATTATCAGCGATTAAGCGATAACTTTAGCAACAACACCCGCGCCAACAGTACGACCACCTTCACGGATTGCGAAACGCAGACCGTCGTCCATTGCGATTGGGTGGATCAGGGTAACAACCATCTGAATGTTGTCGCCTGGCATAACCATCTCAACGCCTTCTGGCAGTTCGATGGTACCGGTCACGTCAGTTGTACGGAAGTAGAACTGTGGACGGTAGCCTTTGAAGAACGGAGTATGACGGCCGCCTTCATCCTTGGACAGGATATACACTTCAGATTCGAACTTGGTGTGTGGCTTGATTGAACCTGGCTTAGCCAGAACCTGTCCACGCTGGATATCTTCGCGCTTGATACCACGCAGCAGGATACCACAGTTCTCACCCGCACGGCCTTCGTCCAGCAGCTTACGGAACATTTCAACGCCGGTACAAGTTGATTTCACGGTATCTTTGATACCAACGATCTCAACTTCTTCACCCACTTTAACA
>NZ_JABANZ010000023.1:0-5019 GCF_013074405.1 Erwinia sp. JH02 | reverse complement strand
GCCCTGCAGTGCTTTCAGTGCAGAACCACGAACAACCGGGATGTCGTCGCCAGGGAAATCGTAAGCAGACAGCAGCTCACGCACTTCCATTTCAACCAGCTCCAGCAGCTCTTCGTCGTCAACCATGTCGCATTTGTTCATGAATACGATCATGAATGGAACGCCAACCTGGCGACCCAGCAGGATGTGCTCACGGGTCTGAGGCATTGGGCCGTCAGTTGCAGCAACAACCAGAATCGCGCCATCCATCTGAGCAGCACCGGTGATCATGTTTTTCACATAGTCGGCGTGGCCTGGGCAGTCAACGTGCGCGTAGTGGCGAGTTGGGGTGTCATATTCAACGTGAGAAGTGTTGATGGTGATACCACGTGCTTTTTCTTCTGGTGCGTTATCGATCTGGTCGAACGCACGAGCAGAACCGCCGTAGGTTTTAGCCAGAACGGTGGTGATAGCAGCAGTCAGGGTAGTTTTGCCGTGGTCAACGTGGCCGATAGTACCAACGTTGACGTGCGGTTTGGAACGTTCAAATTTTTCTTTAGACATCGCTTGTCCCTCTAAGACACGGATTAATCGGTGATATCACCACATCAACCAGGCATTGCCTGAATCGTTGAATTTTAATGCACAGAGAAGAAGCAGGGAGGGAGATTTGAAAGTGGTGCTGATACCCAGAGTCGAACTGGGGACCTCACCCTTACCAAGGGTGCGCTCTACCAACTGAGCCATATCAGCACGGCTTGGAGCGGGCAGCGGGAATCGAACCCGCATCATCAGCTTGGAAGGCTGAGGTAATAGCCATTATACGATGCCCGCATCCTGGAACTCGGCTACCTGTTCTGTCTGTAGCTTTTGAACAACTCAGAAAAGATTTCCTTGTTGCTCAGCCATCACGCGTTTGCCTGATGACTTTGACTGTGCTTGAGCTCAGTCTGAAATCGTGATGAACAACCTATGGAGGTTGCCATCTTTCCGGTTGAGTCTTTTATCTCTCTTCCGGTTTCAACTCCTGAACACTGAGTCGAAATGGTGGTGGGGGAAGGATTCGAACCTTCGAAGTCGATGACGGCAGATTTACAGTCTGCTCCCTTTGGCCGCTCGGGAACCCCACCTGGGGTATTTCGTTACTTGATGGTGCCGGCTACCGGAATCGAACTGGTGACCTACTGATTACAAGTCAGTTGCTCTACCAACTGAGCTAAGCCGGCATCAAGTGGTGCGCATTCTAGGAAGACCTGAGGGAGGATGCAACAAAAAAATTGCGATAATTGTTCTTATGCTCACTATTTGTGCAAATCCTCTCAAATTAGCGAATTTACATACAAACTTCGTTTAAAGAAACACCAACCCTCTCTCCCCCTCAGCAGCAGGGGAACTCAGTGTATGAGGCTAAAATATCAAACCAATACGCTTAAATGTGCAAAACTTCGCCTTCCACACAAAATGGGGTATCGCTTTTGCGCTTAATCAGGTTGGCTTTCAATTGCCAGAGAAAAATATCATTAATGCGGGTGCGGCTGCGTTTGCATCTGTGCGTTATCTTTTTTCCTTCTTCTTCATGCCTGTCTGGTGGTAACCTCCGACAATTGTTTTATGAAATTTCCCTTAGTACGTAAGCCTGTAAACAACCGGAACATGTTGTCATTAATGGGCTAACGTATTGAAGGGTAAAAAATTGCTGGCAGAAGCACGCATATGAGAAAAAAAGACGCCTTGTTAACGACACCTTATCTGCATTTCAATCGTGGTCAGTGGGCTGCGCTGCGTAATTCGGTGCCAATGACGCTATCCGAAGATGAAATTGCACGTCTTAAAGGCATTAACGAAGATCTCTCCATGGAAGAAGTGGCAGAGATTTATTTGCCGTTGTCTCGTCTGTTGAATTTCTATATTAGCTCTAATTTACGACGTCAGGCGGTACTTGAGCAGTTTCTCGGGACCAATGGCCAAAAAATCCCTTATATCATCAGTATTGCGGGCAGCGTTGCAGTCGGTAAGAGCACTACAGCACGTGTATTGCAGGCGCTACTCAGTCGCTGGCCAGAGCACCGCCGAGTCGAACTAATTACGACTGATGGCTTCCTGCACCCGAATGCGGTGCTAAAAGAACGTGGTTTGATGAAGAAGAAGGGCTTCCCGCTCTCTTACGATATGCACCGTTTGGTCAACTTTGTCTCCGATCTTAAGTCGGGTGCCTCGCAGGTTACCGCTCCGGTCTATTCACATCTGATTTATGATGTGATTCCTGAGGGCGACAAAATTGTGCAGCAACCGGATATTTTGATACTTGAAGGTTTGAACGTGTTGCAGAGTGGCATGGACTATCCACACGACCCTCATCACGTCTTCGTTTCAGATTTTGTGGATTTTTCAATTTATGTCGATGCGCCAGAAGCACTTCTGGAACAGTGGTATATCAACCGTTTTCTGAAATTCCGTCAGGGTGCTTTTACCGATCCAGACTCTTATTTCCACCATTATGCGCAACTGCCAGAAGAAGAGGCGGTAGGGATTGCAACCCAACTGTGGAAAGAGATTAATCATTTGAATTTAAAAGAAAACATCATGCCAACGCGTGAACGAGCAAGTCTGATTATGACGAAAAGCAGCGATCATGCTGTCGATCTCGTCAGATTAAGAAAGTAACGAAGAGGGGGCGCAGTGAACTGCGCCCCCTCTGGTTTAATTCTGCTTTCGCAACGAAATCTCACCGCCAACCCAGGATTTTCTGACGCCATCCTGTTCCAGAATTAACCCCCCTTGCTGGTCAATCCCTCTGGCCGTTCCGAAGATCTCCCGATCACCAATCAGCAGTTTCACCGGACGGTCAATGAAGTTGTCTAAAAGCGCCCAGCGCTGCACGAAGGGTGCCAACCCCTCCTGTTCAAACTCCGCCAGTGCCGTTCGCATTTTATTTACTATCAGTGCTGAGAGTGCATTACGGTCGACATTAACATCCGCTTCCTGGAGATTAATCCAGCCCTGATTAATCACATCAGCACCTGGCGCACGCATGGCCAGATTAATACCGGCTCCAATCACGATCTGTGCAGCATCTCCTGTTTTACCCGTCAGTTCAACGAGGATGCCTGCCAGTTTACGATCATCAAGATAGATATCATTAGGCCATTTAACGCGAATACCTGGTGCTCCCTGTTCCTGTAATGCCTCTGCCAGCACGATGCCAATGACAAGGCTCAACCCCATCGCAGCAGCAGGACCTTGTTCAAGGCGCCAGTACATCGACAAATAGAGGTTCGCACCAAAGGGAGAAAACCACTGGCGTCCGCGCCTTCCACGTCCTGCCTGCTGATACTCAGCAACACACGCATCACCGGACTGTAGAGAGTCCATACGGTCAAGCAAATACTGATTAGTTGAATCTATCACCGGGATAACGGCCAGACGTCCCTGCTCAAGCTGGGCATTAATGACCTCTTCATTCAGCAGCTGCATCGGAGATGAGAGGCTATAGCCCTTGCCGGTAACAGTGAAGACATCAATACCCCATTCTTTCAGCGTCTGAATATGTTTATTAATAGCAGCACGGCTCATACCTAAATGCTCACCGAGATGCTCACCGGAATGAAACTCACCGTCGGCCAGAATACTCACCAGTTTTAAAGGCACGGTGTTATCTTTCATGCGATAACCTCCACAGCGTCTGTTTCACCCTGAGCGGCAATAAAGCGGACTTCCGGCTCCAACCACACATTAAATTTTTCTGCCACGCGCTGGCGCACGGTACGGGCCAAATCGACAATATCCTGCCCGCTGGCATCTTCAGCATTAATCAATACCAGTGCCTGTTGTTGATGCACCGCAGCGCCGCCAAGGCGGAATCCTTTCAGAGCACATTGATCGATCAACCAGCCAGCGGCTAGCTTCACGGTTCCGCCCTCCTGGGGATACTGTGGAATATCCGGGTACTTTATTTGCAGTGCCGCAGCAAGATCTGCGCTTACCAGCGGATTTTTGAAGAAGCTCCCTGCATTTCCTGTCACTTTAGGATCAGGCAGCTTACTACGACGCATATGGCAAACGGCATCAAAAACCTGCTGTGGGGTCACCGTTACAGGATCAAGATTGCGCAGGTCGCCATAGCTAAGCACCGGTTTCCAGTGTTTCGCCAGACGTAACCCTACTGCAACGATGGCATACCCTTCAGCGTAGCGATGTTTGAATACACTGTCGCGATAGCCAAACTGACACTCAGAAGCGGTTAGCCGCTGGCAAATGCCATCACCAAGGCTGACGATGTCCACATACTCACACACCTGATCCAGTTCGACACCATAAGCGCCAATATTTTGAATAGGTGCGGAGCCCGCACATCCGGGAATCAACGCCAGGTTTTCTAAACCAGCGAGATTCTGTTTCAGCGTAGTTTCCACCAATTGATGCCAGTTCTCTCCGGCACCCACGTGAAGGCACCACGCATCACTCGTTTCTTCAACGTTGATGCCTTTGATACGGTTAATGATCACCTGACCGGAGAAATCTTCCAGAAACAGCACATTACTGCCTTCACCCAACAGCAATACAGGCTCATTTTGTTGGGTGCTCTGCTGCCAGCACCGGCAAAGTTCTTCAACGCTATTGGCCACGCTGATATGACTGGCATAGGCGTTAAGACCGAAGGTATTCCAGGATTTTAATGAATGTTGCTGGCGGGACATAATACGGCCTTCACAGAGTTAACTGTCAGATAGTGTACCCGATCCACCTTTGGAGGGTTGAGGATTTTCAGGTCATGAACAGGGATGTCTATCGATTCTGATTAACAGAATTTAAGGAATAGAGCTGGAAATATGCACGAACAAGGACGGGAAAATAGAGATAAACGACAAAAATACAGCAAAAATGGATGATGAAAAGACAAATCTGGCGTTGAAACGGTCAGAACTTGACCTTTTATAGCTAAACAGCAGACGAAAAAAAACCCCGGCCTTTCGGTCGGGGTTCTTTCTTCGTTTGATGCCTGGCAGTTCCCTACTCTCGCATGGGGAGACCCCACACTAC
>NZ_JABANZ010000022.1:0-45809 GCF_013074405.1 Erwinia sp. JH02 | reverse complement strand
TCTGTTCTGGCGTGTAGTAAATGCGCGTTCTTCGTTTCATAGCAACGTCCCCCTTGATTAAGGATAGCGTTGCATCGACCCGTTGAACTCACAGCGAACAGCGGACATCCATAATTGTGTGCATGCGGCCATCACGGTGTATGAATCGACCGGGAGCAGGTCAAAGTCTTACGCCTTGCTTGACCATAGATTGTTTGAAAAATACCCTTAATTTGACCATTCCTAAAAAATGAATTATGATAATCGTCAAATGGAGGTGCATAATGATTAAACACACCACAGCAGAAAGAGAAATCAACACTTCGGCTAAGCTGAATGAGTACCAGTTGAACCTTCTGAAAAGGATTAACAACCTCGCTATTTCCCTGATGCCTGAATTTGAAGACAAAAATCAGGCTATGAATGCTATCACGCTGGATGACGGTTCACTGATGCAATTGCTTTACACCGTTCAACTCGAGCAGAACACACGCGTCAACGACTACGAAATGCGTAAAGTGCGCCGTCGTCGCGAAAATCTGGAAAGATTTTATCGTGAGCTTCAGGAGTTGGGCGGTACGCTTAAGGTGAACGACGTGGTCGATATCCTTGGCATCACACGCCAGGCGATCAGCATTCGCGTTAAGAAGAACAAGCTTTTAGCATTCAAACAAAACGGTGATTTTATTTTCCCGAAATTTCAGTTCACTGATAATGGGCTAATTCCCGGCTTTGAAGACGTGATGGCGGCATTCGAAGAGGATACACATCCAATGTTGCGGTTGGGTGTGCTGAAATCACTGATAGAGGTTAATAGCGAAGGCCCGCAAAAGACGCCGATTCAAATCATGCTAGACGGTGCTAAAAAGTGTGAACTTAGTCTGGCCATACGTGCGGCTAAACAGTTCGGAAATCAAGTAGCCAGTTAACGGATTTAAAAGAGGGGCCAGCCAGCCCCTCTTTGATTTACATTGGTTCTGGCGTAATTTCGAATCCAAGCAATTCTTCGAACATCTCTTCACCTGACATCGTTCCTTTGTGCCACCCCTTAGGGAACATGCCTTCGTCAGTTTCGACGTAACTGGCATAAGGCCACATCCCCTGAGGGGTATCGGTAAAGGCTGGTGTACTACCCGGTCGTTCCCAAAAGGCATAACAACGCTTATAGCGCTTATGTCTTGAGGTATAGGCAATCCCGTCATAGTCACGCCCGAAATGCGTATAAAGATGTTCCATTAGCCACTGAGGAAAGGTGTAATCCTCGTTCTCTAAGCTATCCAAAGGGATATGTAACAACTCACAGAGTGCTACAACATCAATCACTTTCACCGTTCTCACGACATCCACAGAGCACATATAATGTTGTGAAAGTACCGATTCAGGATAAGAAATCGTTCCTTTGAGATGGAACAAACGCCCGTATGCTTCCGCTGCCGCCGTTAACGCAGAGTCAGAGGCATACCATACCGCTACACTTCCCCCAAGAGGGTTGTATCGCCCACAGTCGTCTTTCTCAATTGGCGCGCTGAAGTTGATTGCGCTTTTATACAACTTCCTTTGATGACGCTTCAAAAGACCAAGGCCTTGTTGAATGTCAATCGCCGGAATACGTCCAAAATTGTTTTGTGCAGCAATCCCTTGTGCAACAACAGTTTTATCAAATGTCCATTTGAGCATTTTTAATTCTCCTTCTATAAACAGATTAAGCCATAGGCTCGTCTCCATATTGATTGAAAAACAATCCCCGCTGTGCTTGCCCAGCAGGGTTCGCGAGACCACGTGCATCTCAATCTCGATTATACCAAGAAAATTTTCTATGTTTCAGAAATTTAAGAAGTTTTTTTCAAAATAATTCGTATACCTTCTCGATATATTGGTAGGTTTGAAAATAAGAAATAACGCAGAAAGTTTTACCGAAAGGAGGACCATACAGATCCTTATCAAGAGAATTAGAAATACAAACTTCACTGGATACTGTATTTTTCGTGAAGATAGTTTGAGTTTCTCAGTAAGCGTCTAGCGAGAGCCGTATTGGCAGCATTATCCAGAGATTATTCCCCGGGCAGGATGACGCGCCACGGCAGGAGTTATCTTACGCGACTGACCGGCCGGTTGGCGATTACCGACAGTACATGGCGTAGATAATGTTCGGGATCGATGCCGTTCAGGCGGCAGCTCCCGACCAACCCTTACCGCTACGCGCCACGATTGCCGCCGTGATCCGAGCCGAAGAACAGGTAATCTTATCGGCCCAGGCTCACCGTTCACAACGCGTTTTCCGCAGCCGTCGAAGGCATAATACTTCCGCTCCTAGCACGCAGCAGACAAACACCTGACGCTGAAGGTCTGCTGAGAGCGAACAACGGACATTCCATCTTATTACTCATTTGATTGCGGGACGGCCCACGCTCAGAAGTTGCCTGCGGCTACACATTCCTCAGAAAGCTGGACAAATCCAGTTTGTTCATCTAACCTATCTACTAGTAGGTAGTTTAGTGGTTAAGTATTCTACCCTTCGTTAATGAAAACACAGGAGCTCCAATGTCTAATTCAGTCAAACCTCATGCTTCCGCCGAAGATATCAGCAACGTTCGTGAAGCCGTACGCGCAGAGCCCGGTCTGGGCAATATGTCTTTCCAGGTGAAAGCCCATTCCCATGGTGGACTGGCGGTTCGCGTTGAAACCGGATCGTCGTTCCAGGATGGCAAGGAAGATCGCAGCCGCATTGGCAAGTTTTCTAATATCGGTGACGAACCGCCAGGCCTGTTAGGCACCGATTCAGGCATGAGCCCGACTGAGTACATTCTGCAGGCGCTGGCGGGTTGTTATACTGCGACTCTCACCCTGATGGCGGCTGAAAAAGGCGTGGAGCTCGAAAGCATCGATCTCGACCTCTATTTCGACATCGATATGAAGGGATTCCTTGGCCTGGATAAAAACGTACGCAAAGGTGCGAAGAGTATTCGTGTGGACGTTCGTCTGAACAGCAATACCGCCAGCCGTGAGCAGCTCGAAGAGCTGGTTCAGCTGTTGCCGGAAAGCTCACCGATCCATGACACGCTTGCAAACCCGGTGCCGGTTAACACCCGCCTGGTCTAATCATTGCCCAGAGCGTGATATCAGCGTGAAGCAGCCCCTGCATCAGTAAGATGCAGGGGCTGGAAGCCCCCACTGTCGTCCCTCCAAATATCTCTCATGACTGCCTGAACTCTTCGATACGGTATCCGCATTTTCGCTGAGCACGGCGCGCCACATCACCTTTTGCCCCGTTGCTTCTCCGCCAGTAGCAGCTCAAACACAGGCACTCTTCATACTTGCAGCTCCGGACAGCATATTGCACATATCTGAGCCGTTTCAGAAATGCGTGTTGAGCGATCGGGTCAGGCGGCGAAGACCTTCTTCCAGCATTGCGCGGGGGCAGGCAAGATTCAGCCGGATGTGCCCATCGCCGTTGCCAACGAACATTCCCGCATCCTCTACCAGAACTCCCGCCTGTTGAGCGAAGTACAGGGCGGTGTATTCTTTTCCGCTGACGGATGAAAGGGGGCTCAGGTCAAGCCAGGCAAGATAGGTGCCATCCGGAATATCAAAACGTACCTGTGGGTGATGTTCTTCAAGCCATGCGCGAAGAAATACAAAATTGCCGTCAATATATTGCCGGACCTGCGTCAGCCAGTTATCGCACTGTGACCAGGCGGCAAGGTTGGCGACAAGGCTAAGCGGTGAAAGCATGTCATCGTACAGCCTCAGCCACGACGTGCGGATAACCGGATCGGGGATCATGATATGCGCAAGCAGGTTGCCCGCCAGATTGAAGGTCTTACTTGAAGACATGCAGGTGATAATCTTATTACTGTCCGGAAAAAGAGAAGCCGCCGGCGTGTGTTTGATTCCCGTGCGGGATAAATCACAGTGTATTTCATCTGAGATGACCCATACGTCGTTTTGCAGGCAGATCTCTGCCATCCGGTGCAGCTCGTCCCGGCGCCATACGCGACCGGTTGGATTATGAGGATTGCACAGGAAGAAGACCTTTATGCCCAGTTGCGGATCCTTAACAAGCCGCTCCAGGTCGCTAAAGTCCACCGACATTTCTCCAGAGGCATGAACCATAGGACAGCTGACGACCCGGCGTCCGCTGTATTCTCCTGCTTTCTTGAACGACGCATAGGACGGGGTAAGGATCAGTACGCTTTCGTTCTCACGCGTCAGTAAAGGAACCAGGCGGTTGAGTGCCGGGATAATGCCCGGTGAGAGAACGATACTTTCGGGCGCAAAGCGGTATCCATAGTGTCGCTGGCACCAGCCGGCAAAAATCTCCAGATATTCGGGGTTATATGCCCGCGTATAACCGAGGATTTTTTTATTGAGCCGTTCATGAACAGCATCGAGTACGGGCTGGGGGGTGGCGAAAGCCATGTCCGCCACCCACAGGTTTATAAAACCGCCCTCAGGTGCCGATGGTAGGCCCCCGGTATGTCCGCCAAACATATATTCACGCCAGCCCTCAATGGTCAGGCTGTCCGTTCCCGATCTGTCGACAATCTCATCAAAGTCGTATCTCATCCAGGTATCCAGTTAAGTATTTTAACAATCTCGGCCCTGCGCGAGTCCTACGACGAGTAAGTCTGCAGGGGGATGGGCATGAGGTTATGCCCTGCCCTGAGATTGCCTACCTACTAGTTGGATTGTCAAGTCATAATCATTCCTGCGGCTGACGTCCCGGTGTTACCGTTTCCGGCGCGGGGCACCGATCACCAGAACAATACCGGCGAGCACGGCCACCGTGGACAGCAGCATCCTGAGACTCAGGGATTCCCCCAGAAACAACACGCCACCCAGCATGGCAAGACAGGGAACGCTCAGCTGAACCGTGCTGGCCGTTACCGAGTCAAGATGGGGCAAAAGGGAATACCAGAGAACGTAAGCACCGGCAGAGGCGGCCGCACCGGCAACCACGGCGAGGATAACTCCCTGAACGTCAGAATGTAGGCCGCTGCTGATAAACGGGGTGAGGATAAGCGCCAGCGGCACGGCAATAAGAAAATTTCCTGCGGTGGCAACGGCTCCCCCGGACTGGTTTCTTCCAGCAAGGGTGTAAGCCGCCCAGGCCAGTCCTGCAAGGCCCATTATTAACGCGCTGCAGACCGGAGGGGCCTTCGCACCAGGCAACAGAAGCGCACCAATGCCGCCTGCGGCCACGACCAGTCCCGTGGTCCTCAGCATGGTCAATCGTTCTCCTGCGAGTACGCCGTGCACGACCATTGTCAACTGCACCATGCCAAACAGCAGCAGCGCGCCTGTTCCGGTATCAAGGTGAATATAGGCAACCGAAAAGCACATCGCGTACGCCATCAGAAACAGCGCGTTTTTCAGGTTAAGCGAACCGCGTAGCTTCTCTTTATGCCGGATTAACAACGGCAGTAACACCAGCGCACCGCTTGTCAGACGCAGATCGGTGAATGTCACCGGATCGATATGCCCGCCCCTGAGGGCAACGCGGCAAATTATCGAATTCGCCGCAAAGGCGAGCATGGCAGTAACAATCTTGATAACAACGGAAAATCGCATGGTCGTGGGCTCTCAAAAAAGGCAGAGCGTAAACTACCAACTGGTAGGTAGTCAAATTTGACCCGCGAAACTCCCGTCATTCAGCAGAATTTATGCAGGCACGCGGTACCCACAAGGGTGAATGTTATTACTACAAGGCTTGTCACACACCCATGATGATAATATAATCTACCAACTAGTAGATTGAATGGGGTTAATTATGACAACGATGACGCGGGAACGACTCCTCGGCGAGGCCGAGCATCTCATGCGGGAAAAAGGCTATTCTGCCTTCAGCTATGCCGATCTGTCCAAAATTATCGGCATCACCAAGCCCAGCATACACCATCACTTTCCGACGAAAGACCTCCTTGGTGAGCAGGTGGTCAGGCAGGCGTTAGTCGATACCCGGGCAACCTTTGATGAAATCCTGGCGACAAAAAGCTCGCCGGCAGAGCAGATAGCCGCTTACGTGGACCTCTTCGTACAGAGTTACCGGGCCTCACTTCTGCCGCTGTGCTGCGCGCTGTCGGCCGAAACGGCCAACCTTCCCCAGAATATTATTGAGCAGACGTCGCTCTATTTCGATATGCAGATCAGCTGGCTGACAGGCATTGTTGAGCGCGGGATTGCTGCCGGTGAATTTTCTACAGGAATTGGCGCCACGGATGCCGCACTGATGATTATTAACCTCTGTGAGGGGGCGAGCGTCGTGGCACGGGCAACGGGCAGAGCTGAAGTCTTCAGCAACAGCCTCAAACATATACTGATGTTTCTGAATCTAAAAACCGGAGCTTAAAAAATGCAGGACTGGAACAATTACCGCACAGAACTGATGCAGCGCCTTGGCCAGCTTGGCAAGCTTGCCCCTGAGACCATGAAGGGCGTGATGACGCTCGGCAGCGCGGGTAACAAAACCGATCTGCTTGGCGCAAAGGTCCGCGAGCTTATCGCGCTCGCCTGTGCAGTCACCACCCGCTGCGACGGCTGTATTGCGTTTCACGCGGAGGCCGCCATCAAAGCCGGTGCCACCGATGACGAAATCGCAGAGGCGCTGGGCGTGGCCATCAACCTGAATGCCGGCGCGGCCGCAGTCTATTCTGCACGCACGCTGGATGCCGTCAGCCAGATGAGAGGCTGACAGTCGCTCAACGGTCGATAAAAAAGGGCTTACAGCCCTTTTTTTACCTCTTCAATCGCGCTGGCATAATAGGCCGCATGCTTTACGCCGGGTATGCGCCTCACCATCTGCCCCTCTTTGAATATCAGCACCGTTGGCAGGCCCCAGATTTCATATTTGGTCGTCAGCACGGGCGCCTGATCGACATTAACCCTACCCACCTGAACGTCGTCGTCAAGCTGGCGGACCAGGGCGTTAAAAAATACTTCACTGGTCTGACAGGGCGGACACCACGGAGCAGAAAAGCGCACCACTGACACCCCCTCATAGCGTTCAATATCGCGAAAATTATCTTCGTTGTAGCTGGTGATTTCACGCACTCTTTATCTATCCTCATGATTTTAAGTGATATGCCTGTAACGGAGCATCAGCTTTTCCTGAACATGAAAAACAGTATAAATAATTCCTGTTGACCTATCAACTAGTAGGTAGGTATAGTGACCTTCATCAGCTGACCGGCGAATGCTGCATACAGACATCACCAGGAGACTCCTGAACTGTCTGCAACCACTTCCCGATTCTGGCTCTTTCAATCAATGATTTACGAGGTATTCAATGAGCATGTTATTCACGTCATACAGCCTGTCCGGTCTCGAATTAAAAAACCGTGTGGTGATGGCCCCGATGACCCGCACCCGCACGATGAATGACGTTGCGGATGAGGTTATTGCGCTTTATTACGCTCAGCGTGCATCGGCAGGCCTTCTCATTACGGAAGGACTCCCGGTCTCAGAAGAAGCGCGTGGCTACCTTTATACCCCGGGCATTTACACCGACGCGCACGTTGATGGCTGGCGCAAGGTGACGGACGCCGTCCATGCAAAAGGCGGTCGTATTTTCGCCCAGCTGTGGCACGTTGGCCGCATGTCCCACGTTTCCCTGCTGCCGGGCCAGACGGCACCGGTCTCGTCAGGGACCGTGCAGGCAACCAACACCACTGTATTTGCATTTACTGACTCCGGAGAACCGGGTCCCGTAACGCCGAGCGTGCCGCGTGCGCTGGAAACGGATGAAGTCCGTCGCATTACCCAGGACTTCGTTAATTCAGCCCGTCTGGCAGTGGAAGCCGGCTTTGACGGCGTTGAAATCATGGCGGCTAACGGCTTTATTTTTGACCAGTTCCTCAGCAGCGCTCTGAACCAGCGTACGGACGGTTATGGCGGCACCGTTAAAAACCGCCAGCGCTTCCTGCTGGAAACCATCGACGCCGTCTCTTCGGCCGTTGGCAGCACGAAGGTCGCCGTAAGGCTCTCCCCATTCGGGCGTATTTACGATCTCGCGCCTTATGAAGGTGAAGAGGAAACCTGGCGTGAAATGGCAACGGCTCTGGGGCAGCGCGAGCTGGCTTACGTGCATCTTTACTACCAGCCCGTCTATACCCAGGCGCCGGTATCCGCAGGCTTCAAAGCGGCCTTCCGCAAGGCATTTGGCGGGACGCTTATCGCTGCCGGCGGATTCACCCGTGAGATCGCGGAAGACGTGCTGACAGAAAACGAAGCCGACCTGATCGCGTTTGGGGTCCCGTACATCGCTAACCCGGACCTGGTCGAAAGGATGCAGAACGGCTGGCCGCTGGCCGAAAGCGACCGCTCAACTTATTACGGCGTCAGCGGCAATCCGGAAAAAGGTTACACCGACTATCCGGTCTGGGCAGCTGAATAAGGTATGCCTTCCGGCGCGTTACCCGGCGGCATCGCCGGGTAACGGCATCCGGAATGACCAGTTTAACTATTTATCGGGAGTACAAAAATGCAAACCCTCAAGCCTGTTATCACCCTGGATATCTGGTCAGATTTAGTCTGTCCGTGGTGCTGGATCGCCAAAAAACGCTTTGAAAAAGGGCTGGCCGCCTTCGAACATCGCGACAGCGTCGTGATACGCCACCACGCGTTCCGTATTTCAGGCGATCGCCCGGCACTTCCCTTCCGGGAGGCGCTGTATAAAAAATTCGGCGGGCAGCAGGGCGCCGAACTGATGATGAATCAGGTGGCAACGGCCGGTAAGTCAGAAGGCCTTCAGTACAATTTTGACACCATGCTGTTTGGCGATACTGAAGATGCGCTGACGCTGCTGGCTGCTGCACGCCAGGCGGGCGTGGGTGATGCGGTTGCAGAGCGCCTGTACCTGGCCGGCACCACCGAAGGGCGTTCCATTTTTGACCCCTCGGAACTTATCAGACTGGCTGAAGAAGCCGGGATGCAGGCGGATGAAGCGCGCAGTGCGCTGGAGAGCGAGACCTTCCGGTCCTCCGTGGCGGAAGATGAGGCACACGCCCGTTCCATCGGCGTCAGCGGCGTTCCGATGTTCCTGCTGAACGAGAAATATGCCATCAGCGGTGCCCAGTCCGCCGAAAACTTCCTCAGCGCCCTGCGCCAGGTCTGGGATGAAAAACAAGATGAACTGTCCGGAACAGCCGGTCAGACCTGTGGCACCGGTGGCTGCAGTATCTGAGTACCCGACGCCGGCAGTCTGGCTGCCGGCAGAATAAAACCTGTAAACAGTGGAGTCAGAAATGAGCGATTTCTTTAAAGGTAAAAAGCTGCTGGTCGTTGGCGGCACGAGCGGTATGGGTCTGGAAACGGCGCGTATGGTGCTCAACGCCGGCGGCAGCGTGGTGCTGACGGGCAACAGGAAAGACAAAGCAGAAGCGGTAAAAACTGAGTTGAGCCAGTATGGCTCCGGTTCCGTCTCGGTGATTGCCGCAAACCTGATGACTGAAGAAGGCATGAACGCCATCCGTCAGGAAATCAATACGCATCACCGTGACATCAGCCTGATGGTGAACTCTGCGGGCATCTTCATACCCAAGAGCTTTACCGAGCACGATGCAGCAGACTATGACATGTATCTGTCGCTTAACCGCGCCACGTTCTTTATCACTCAGGACGTTGTCAAAAACATGCTGGCCGATAAGCGCGAAGGGGCGATTGTGAACGTGGGCTCCATTGGTGCTCAGGCCGCGCTGGGCGATTCTCCGGCGTCGGCTTACTCGATGGCCAAAGCCGGCCTGCATGCGCTGACCCGCAACCTGGCGACAGAGCTGGCCAGCGCAGGCATACGCGTGAACGCGGTTTCACCGGGGATTGTGCATACTCCAATCTACGAAGGCTTTATGGCCAAGGAAGATATTGCTGATGCCATGAAGGCCATGAACGATTTCCATCCGCTGGGCCGTGTCGGTACGCCGGAAGACGTGGCGAACACGATAGTGTTCCTGCTGTCGGATAAGGCATCCTGGGTGACCGGTGCTATCTGGGATGTGGACGCCGGGATAATGGCGGTACGTCGCTAAAAGGCGCTAAAACTTTCAAACAGCTATCTTAACCGCCCCTCTGCAGGCTAATTTTACAGCGAGCAGAAAGGGCGGTTTTATACCTTCTTCGCAGGATAACCTCCATTCACCGCACCACTGCTAATGAACTCTGGGATAAGGCAGAAGTGGGAGAGTTTATAGTTGAGTTCCAAAATCGTAACATCAACAACGCAGCAATATACGAAGTCGTACCAAAAGTTTATTTGTGATTACTAATCAGCACTTCAGTCACAGAAAGCCGCCTTGATTGGCGGTATTTTCGTACCTGCAGGCGACTCTAAACATAACACCTGAAGCCCCCTCTATCAGCGAACCCCTTATGGCCTGAATGCCTGTTAAACCCTGCCCGTAAGGTCTTGACATGCTACCCGCAGATCAGTACATGCCGGTGTTAGCAACGTCCGCTTTTGGCACAAAGCTGCCCACCATTATGTCATCAGCAATGATTCTGCCTGCAACCAGTGCTCAAAATCGTGCAATGCGGATTCATTGACTGCGGTTTCAACCGATTTGACTAAACAAAATGTCTTACTCAGTTGTTCTGATAGCGGCCAGGGCGCAACCAGCGACCCGCTGTTAAGCTCTTTTTCGATGTAGATGCGAGGCAGCATGGCGACCCCTTGTCCTGCTAATACAGCCGCTATCGCCATTTCATGAAGGTCATAGCGGACACCCTGCGCCGGGTTATCAAGGACGATCCCGCTTTGCCCGGCATAATGAGGCCACGCTTCCGGATTCTGCCGTCGGTGAATACGGGGCAGAGTATTCAACTGACTAAAGATATCCTCGTCTGTTAACAGGCCGGGATGGCACACCGGCACCAGTTTCTCCTCAAAGAGAACGTGCATACGCATGCCTGCCCATGCGGGATGCTCAAAATGAATGGCTGCGTCAAAGCCACTCCCGGTGAGAATGAAGGGATCGGTTCTGGCCGCGATATTCAAGGTGATGTCCGGGTATAAAGACTGGAAGCCACTGAGGCGGGGGATAAGCCAGCGGCTGCAAAACGTCGGCAGGACGGCAATTTCCAGCGTTCTGCTGCCTTCGGGCATTCCCATAACGTACTGAGTATCGCGTTCGAGCCGTTCCAGTATTTGCCGCACGTGATGGGCATAGCGCGTCCCCACTGGATTGATCTTTACCCGGGTTCCCGTACGGTCAAACAGTCTGCAATCAAGCAGAGACTCCAGGCGGGCAATCTGACGGCTGATGGCGCCTTCCGTTAATGACAATTCCTCTGCGGCCCGCGCAAAATTACCGTGCCTGGCGGCAGCCTCAAACGCCTGAAGTGAAGCACTGCTGGGAATTTTTCTGCGCATGAATATGACCTTATTCAAAAAGGGTAATGAGCGGTTAGTGACATAATGTCACTAATGGTTGAGTAAATATCAATTTATTACCGAAATGGCGGCCTGTAGGATGAGTAAAAGTCACTAAGCAGGCTATTGAGTACCTGTTATTTATTCATGCCGAGGTCACTATGAGCAATCCGTCATTACCAGGCCGTCAGATTGGGGATTTTTGGGTGACAGCCCTCAGCGATGGCACGATGTCAGCGAGCCTGGAGTTACTGTCAGGTATTGAGACCGCAGAAGCGGCGGCTATTCAGCATAACGCCCGGATCGCTGAACCCGGCAATATCCATATCAACGGGTATCTTATTCAGGGCAGGGGGCGGACCCTCCTGGTCGATGCTGGTGCGGGAGGTCTGAACAACGTCGGCGGGCAGCTCAAAGAGGCGCTTGCTACTGCTGGCGTCAGCCCGGATGACGTGGATACCGTATTACTGACGCACGGTCATCCTGACCATATTGGGGGGCTGCTGGATGCTGAAGGGCAACCGGTATTTAATCAGGCAGAACTTTATCTCCATCCGCTTGAAGCGAGATACTGGCAGGATGATGAACAACGAAAAATGGCGAATGAACGCGGGCAGCGCAATTTTGATCTGGCCCGCCGAACGTTAGACGCCTATGCCCGTAAAGTGCGCCTGATTGGTAAGGGCGAGGTGGCTGAGGGCATTCTCCCGGAATGGTTGCCGGGTCATACGCCAGGGCATACGGGTTTTCGCATCACTTCAGGCGATGAATGCTTATTGATTTGGGGAGACATCGTCCATTTCCCCCATATCCAGTCAGCACGCCCCGACGTTTCAATTGTCTTTGACTGTGACCCCCTTCAGGCCAGAGAAACACGGGAAAAAATCATGGCTCAGGCGGTAAGAGAAAATCTTCTCATCGCTGGAATGCACTTAGACAGTACAGGGTTTGCCAGGGTGTTTAAGGCGGGTGAGGGATACCGTATTGCCTGACCGGAAAATAAATGGGGGTTGATTTCATCAGTCCGACCGAAAGCCCACCGTAAGCCAGCCCCCAGAAGAGGAGGACACCGCTACCATCAACCACCTGACCCGCGAGGGCGGCGCCCAGCGCAACGCCTACATTCAGCCCGGCCAGCAGCCAGGTCATGCCTTCTGTTAACTGACGTTCAAAAACCTGACATTCAACGAGTGACATGGCCACTATCGGGGTTGGGGCGAAAAAGGGCCCGCTACCAGGACGGCGGCCGCCAGCGCGGTAAGATGGGTGACCAGTATCAGAGGGACAGTGGTTGTGGCAGTGGCCAGCCCGCCCAGCCCCAACAGCCGATGGAGTGGGGTTGCTCGCGGGGGTTAGGCGCGCCGGGATTGTCCGAAACTGCGCCGAATTTTCCGCCAATGCGCGCATTAGTGAGAATAGGTGTTATTATCATTTGGATCTTAAAGTGTAAGAAATATTTATATATCAATACAGTATTAAGGGCTTATTTAAGGGAGGGATTATGTCGCAAAACGCTTTAGCCAGTGACTGGCTGCCGTTGACCCCGGCTCAGCTCGACTTCTGGGAAGAATTTACCTGTCACCGCGACCGTGCGTTATCCACGGTGGCACATTTTGTGGAATTTGGCTGCGGGGTGGATAGCGGCGCGCTGCGCAAGGCCATCGAAGCCACCCTGGCGGAGACCGATGTCTTCGCCCTGCAACTAACGCTGCCTGCCGGGGCCAGCACGCCGTTGCAGCGCGTCGAGCCATCCCGCGTGCCGAAGCTGCAGCGGTTCGATCTGCAGGACTGTGACCATCCGCAGCACGCGGCGCGCCATATCATGCAGGCGGATATCGATAAGCCGCTAGACCTGCTGAACGATGCGCTGGCGGCAGCGTGGCTGATCCAGCTCGCCCCTGAGCGCTATATCTGGTACACCCGCGCCCACCATATGATTATTGACGGCTTCGGCATGGCGCTGATCGAGCATCGCTGCGCGGCGCTGTATCGCCATTTTCTCGGGCTGGCAGAGGCGGGCGAGCCGCTGAACCGCTTCCCGGCTTTCCTTGATGAAGAGATGTCGTGGCAGGCCAGCTCCCGCTACCTCAAAGACCGCCGCTACTGGCGGCAGTGGCTGGACAGCGATCCGCCGCTGGCGGTGTTAAGCGCCGGGCGTGAGGATTACTGTCTGGCGCCGCTGCACGCGGAGCAGGCGCTGACGGGCGCGCTCAACACCCGCCTGCTGCAGGTGGCGCAGCACAGCGAAACTGGCTGGCCGGACCTGCTGCTGGCGCTCTCCGCCGCCTGGCTGTGCTTCACCCTGCCGCTGCGGCGTGACAATCCGTATGCGCCGTTCCCGGTGTGGGTGCCGATGATGAACCGGCGCGGCAGCATTGCCGGTTACGTGCCCGCGCTGGCGGTGAATACGCTGCCGCTGATGATCGACATCAGGCCTGGCGAAACGCTGGCGCAGTTCCTGCCGCGCGTCACGGCGGACGTGCAGCGCCTGCGCAGCCACGGGCGTTACCGCGTTGAACAGCTGGCGGCCGACTATGGACTGTCGAGCGGCGAGCGCTTCTTTTATACGCCGTTGATTAATGTGATGCCGTTTGATCCGCCGGATTTTAGTGGCTGCGACAATACGCGCTATGTGATGGCCAGCGGCAATGTGGACAGTTTTAACGTCAGCTGGCGCGGGCGCAGCGATGGCAGCGAGCTGATACTGGATATCGATGCCGACCCGCAGGTGCATCAGACCGATTTTGCCGGGAAAGTCGCGCAGCTGCAGGCGTTTATGCAGCGCGCGCTGGCGACAGAGCAGTGGCATACGCCGATTGCGCAGTTGATTTAACCCTTCAGGGGCGACCAAAAAAGAAGGCCGCCCCCTACAGCATGGTGTTTGTAGTGGCTGACCCTCTTTTCCGGTCAGCCAGCTTTTTCCCGTTAGCCAGCAGCCAGCAGCGCCACCACCTCTTTCGCCGTGCGGCATTTAATCAGCGTAAACGCAGGAAGCTGCAGCCCGAAGGTCTGATTAATCTGGGTAGCAATCGCCTGCATCTGCGGCAGCTTTAACCCCAGGCTGATAAACACGCTGTCCTCGTCGAGCGGCGTGGCGGCGGCGATATGCTGCTGGTAGATGCTCAACACCTGCTGCAGCGGCGTGTCGCGCCGGGCCGGAGCGGCGGCGATGCACTGCTGGCGGATCAGGTGACGGTCGGTTTTGCCATTGCTCGACAGCGGCAGGGCCTGCGCGTGGATAAAGCGCGTCGGAATATGGCTGGCGGGCAGGTAGCGGCTGGCAAACTCGCGCAGCGCGGTCTGCGTCAGCGGGCGGCCATCATGGGTCAGATACAGCGCCCCCAGGCTGGCCTCGCTGCGCGCCTCGGCCATAAAGTCCACCACCACTATTTCACTGACGGCGCTGTGCTGGCGCAGGGCCTCTTCCACCTCCGGCAGCGAGACGCGGATGCCGCGGATCTTCACATAGCCGTTGACCCGGCTGGCAAACATGATGCTGCCGTCGGCGCGATAATAGCCTTCGTCGCCGGTTTTGAACGCGCGCAGCAGCTCGCCATTAATAGCGCGCAGGCTGACAAAATCGTGCTGCTTCAGCTCGCCCGCCTCCAGATATCCTAGCGCCAGTCCAACCCCGGCGGTGTGAATGCGCCCGGTCACGCCCGGCGGACAGTGCTCGCCCCGCTCGTTGCAGATGAAATACTGCGTGGCGGGCAGCGGGCGACCATACGGCACCTGCTGCACGTCATCGGCGGTAATCTCATGCCAGATGCTCCAGATGGTGGTTTCGGTCGGGCCACCGAGCGAGAACAGGCGCAGGCGTGGCGCCATGGCGCGCAGGGCCTTGACGGTCGCCGGTTTCACGTAGTCGCCCCCTTGCGCTATCAGCCGCAGCGAGCGCAGTCCGTCGGGCGCTTTGCAGGCCAGCAGCATGTCGAGGATCGCCGGGACCGAGCACCACAGGCTGACGCGATGCTGCTCAACCAGCCGGTTCCAGGCGATGGCGTCTTTTTCTTCGTGCGGCGCGGGCAGCACCAGCGTCGCCCCGGCACAGAGCGCGCCGAACAGGTCAAACAGCGACATATCGTGGTGCGGCGGCGTCACCGAAATCAGCACATCCTCGTGCGTCACCTGCCAGCGGCGCAGCGTCTGCCCCAGCACGTTGGCGGTGGCGCGGTTATTCAGCACCACGCACTTCGGCTTGCCGGTGGTGCCAGAAGTGTAGAGGTAATAGGCTGGGTCACTGCTCTGGCTGCGGGCCATCAACTGCTGCGCATCGGCGCAGGCACGGTGGCTGGTGACCGGGGCCAGCAGTTGCTCAGGGGTGACGCAGTGCGCACCGGTCGGCTCGCTGTGGCTGATCAGCAGGGCTGGCTGGCAGTTCTCCAGCAGGTATGCGCGGCGCTCCGGCGGAGAGTGAATGTCGATCGGTACCCACACCGCGCCAAGCAGGGCGCAGGCCAGCTGGCAGATCACCATCTGCGGGCTGCGCGGCAGATGCAGCGCCACCACCTGGCCGGGCTGCACGCCGCGCTGCTGCAGCTGGCTGAGGGTGGTGTGTACCGCCTCGCCCAGCTGTAGATAGCTCAGTTGATGTTCACCGCAGATCAGCGCGGTTTTCTCCCGCAGGCCGCCGAACAGGTTGGCCGCCAACTGCGCCAGGAACGGATAGGGTGCGGCGTCCTGCTCGCGCCCGTTGTGGCGATAGTGGTCATAGCTGAGGTACTGCGTGCTGAGGTCGGCGCTCTCCCCGCTGCACAGCCGCTGTATGCGTCGCTCGATAGCCGCCAGCAGCGTTGCAATCATCTCACCGTCCAGCGCCTGTTCGGCGTAGTCGATGCAGATCAGCAGGTTTTTGTCCTGGTCGAGATTGAGGCGGATATCCAGCGCCACCTGCGGCGTCTGGGTCAGGCCGTCGTGGAAGCGTACCGGCGCGCTGGCCGGCAGATTGGTCCAGCCAAGGCAGTTGGTGAGGATGATCGGCAGCCCGGGCGCGTTGCTCTCTTTATTCAGCAGCAGGCGCGACAGGTCAACGCCGGAGTAGGCCAGGTGGTCCAGCGAGGTCAGCAGATCCTCCTGGAAGCCCTGCGCCAGCGTCAGCAGTGGGGCATCCGCCCGCCGCCACGGGGCGACAATAAACGTCGAGGCGTTACCCAGGTTGCCTGCGGCGGCCGGGAACGCCACCGGGATACCGACGCAGATTTCACCATCCGGGGTCCACAGCGCCAGCGTATCGAGGATCACCGCCGACAGCGTGGCATTGCGGAACAGGTTACTGGCCGAGCCGACTTTGGTCAGCTTTTTCAGCGAGTCGCGGGTAATGCACAGCGTCTGGCGACGATAGCGGGCGCGCGTGATCGACTCCAGCGGCGCCCGCCAGGGCAGGCGTGACGGTGAGCCGATCTGCTGCAGTTTTTGCTGCCAGTAGCGCGCATCATTCTGGCGTTTCTCCGGGGCGACGGGCGTCTGCTCAAGCGCCGCGGCAGAAGCTGGCTGCCCCAGCGGGGCGTCATCAAACAGCCGGGTAATAATGCTGGAGATGCCTTCGCCGTCGAGGATCAGCGCGTCGAAGCTGGTGAAGACCAGCGTATCAAACTCACCGGCTGACAGCTGTATCAGTACGATGCCCCACGGCGGGCTGCTCAGAGAGTGGCGGTTGTGCGAGTGCGTCTCGCGGATGGCGTCAATTTCCTGCATCGCCGCCGCACGCGGCAGCGAACGCAGGTCGATCACCTGCAAAGGGGCGTCGTACTGCGGCAGTACGTACTGGGTCAGGCGTTCGGCGTCAATACAGGTACGCAGCGCCGCGTGGTGCGCCACCAGTTCGTCGAGCCGGGCACGGAAGGGCGCCAGCTCTACGTGCCCGCGATATTCGCGGAAATCGTGCATCGCGACGCCCCCCAGCGGCCACTGTTCGCTGCGGCCCATCAGGTACGCCTGCTGCAGTGGGGTCAGCGGGGTGGTGACGAGCGCAGCACGCTTCAGCCCCGGCAGCAGTTCGGCCAGCGGCTGATGCATGACGTGCGGGCTGGTCGCCAGCTGGCTTAACAGCTGGTGATAGCGGCTGAACATCTGCTCCACTTTTTGCGGCGGGAAGGCGTCACGGCGCAGATCCCAGTTAATCAGAATGCCGCCGTCGCAGTTCGCCACCTGGGCATCCAGCGCCACCTGTGGCCCCTGTGAAATCACCCAGTTCATGCTGCCCAACGTGCGGCTGACCTGCGGCGACCACAGCTCATCGCCGTCGATGCCAAACCCGGCGGTGAATACCACCGGTGAGAACTGCATCCCGCCGTGATGGCGCGACAAATCGCGCATCACGCTGATGCCGGACCACGTGGCATGGCTCAGCAGCTCGGCCAGCTGAACGCTGACCCGCTGGCTGTACTGCACGACGCTTTCATCCGCTTGTGGATCGGCGCTGAACAGCAATAAACGGGTGAAATCGCCGATGATGTCATCATTTTTACGCCCGTGGTCTTCCCGATGGAACAGCGGTACGTTGAGGCGGAACTGTGGCTGGATCCCTTCGGCGATAGTGGCGGCGAAGGTGGCAAGAAACAAGGCGCTGAGGGTGAGGTGGTGCTGGCGCGCCAGCTGCTGCAATGCCTGTTTTTGCTGTGCGTTGAGCTGCACCGCCAGACGATCGCTGTCGCACTCGGCGTTGAGGATCGGGATTTCCGGCGCAGCAGGAATCGACGGCAGGCGTTCCCGCCACCAGTCGCGGTCGCGTTCGCGCTGGGCGTTGAGTAAGGGGTCAGCCTGATGGCTGTCCAGCCAGTGGAAAAAGCGGTTTTCCGTGGCGGCGACGGCAAGCTGTGGTTGATGGTAGAAGCGCGCCAGGTCCTCAACCAGCTGGCGGAAACTCTGCGCATCCCCGGCAATCATATCGAGGTCGACATGCAGGCGATGGCGTCCGTAAGGAAGCTGAGTCAGGCTGATATCACAGGGTTCACCGGCCGCCAGGTCCGGCATGCGCGTGTTGCCCAGCAGGCGGCGCCTGGCAAGAAATGCCTCGCACTGCGCGGCATCCGCCGTGCTCAGGTCGTCGATGCGCAGGCGATCGGCACGCGGTGCGCCGTCGGTATGCTGCTGGCCGTCGGCCGTCACGCGCAGGCGCAGCATCGGGTGAACCTGGTACAGCGCGTCCACCGCCTGACTGAGTCGTTCGGCATCCAGACCGTTGCCGTCAAACTCAGCGTACAGATGGGCGGCGACGCCCCCGAGATGTGATTCAGATTGCCGGCCAACCCAGGAGGCGGCTTGCATGGCAGTCAGCGCTTTCATCAGTTTCCCTCATGATTTAAGTGACGAGACTGCCAGAATATAGGGTAATGCGAACCTAAATGAAAATGATTCCTATTACATAGTAAAAATTAAGCAAAACCTCATTCAATGCCGAGGTGCCCCGCCAGGGTGGTGCTGGTGTACTCCGATCGCAGCAGTCCTTCCTCGCTGAGGCGCGGCATCAGCTGGCCGAGCGTCAGATCCATGCAGCCGGGTGAGCCGCCCGGAATGGCGATAATGCCGTCCAGCGCACCCGCTTCGAAACGTTGACGAATTTCGCTGACCGCATCTTCCACGGTGCCGATCACCTGCCAGTAGGCGGCACCGACCACTTCCGGGCGCGTCATCAGGTCACGCAGCAGCGGGCGCTCACGTTCGATCAGGCGGCGCAGCAGCATGGCGTGGGTCTGGCTGTAAACTTTGCCAACCGGCGGCAGCATTTCCGGGGTGATGCGCGTGTCCGGCGACAGCTCACGCAGGTCAATACCCAGCAGCTCGTTGGCGCGCGCCAGCTTGCGTTCCGGGTCCAGCCCTTCCTGGGTGGCGCGGTACAGCTCCTGCGCTTCGGCGCGGGTCGCGCCCAGATACAGGCTGATGCCCGGCAGCAGGCGGATGTCGTCAGCGCGGCGACCGTGGGCGACGGCGCGACGGCGCAGATCGTTACGCAGCTCGATCCCGGCGGCCGCGTCCGGCGTGGCGGCAAAAATCGCGTCGGCGGTGCGGGCAGCAAAATCGCGCCCGGCGTCGGACGCCCCCGCCTGGAACAGCGGAATGCGCGGGCCATTCCACGCCGGAACATTGAGCGGGCCCTGCACGCTGTAGTGTTCACCCTGGTGGTCGATGGTCAGCACTTTGTCGGTGTCGGCATAGACGCCTGCGGCGCGGTCAATGCGCAGACCGTCGTGCGGGTAGCTGGCCCACAGTTTGCGCACCACCTCGGTGAATTCGCGCGCGCGGGCATAGCGCTGTTCGGAAGGCGGCATCTCGCTGAGGCCGAAGTTCATATTGCCCGCCAGTGAAGTGACGACATTCCATCCGGCGCGGCCCCGGCTAATCTGATTCAGCGATTGGAACTGGCGCGCCACCACAAACGGCGGCATAAACGTGGTGGAGGCGGTAGACACCAGGCCAATGTGGCGGGTCTGGCTGGCAATCGAGGCCATCAGCAGGGTCGGGTCAATGCTGCTGAACGCCGGGGATTCCACCACCGCCTGGCGTGACAGGAACATCGCGTCCGGGCGAAACAGGAAATCGAGCTTCGCCTGTTCCGCACGGCGTGCTAAGTCCAGATAAAATTCGCTTGAGTATATGGCCTCAACGTTGCTGTCTTCACGCCGCCAGCCGTTGCCGGTCAGCCAGGTGACGGCTATCGATAATCCTACGCATAACTGCCTGTTGTTACTCATCGCACTCTCCTTATATCCTTGCATTTATTGATGTTGTTGTGGCGTTGTTCGCGGAATATACTGCCCGTCGTTTGATGATTACGCAATGGAGTAGCGCCTCGTGTGCTGCATGGAATAACCATGGGAAGCGAATGGAAATATGAAGATTACTAATGTTTTAACGCGGATTTTAGTGCCACTGACGCAGCTGCTGCTGGCGTTTAATGGCCATGCAGAGACGGCAAAAAACTGGCCGCGTCAGTTCCACAACGCCGATGGCACCACCACCACGATCCCGGCCCCCCCAAAACGTATCCTCTCTACCTCGGTGACGGTCACCGGCACGCTGCTGGCGCTTGATGCGCCGCTGGCGGGCAGCGCAGTCGGAGTCAACGGCGACTGGTATGCCCAGTGGGCGGACGTGGCCCGCCAGCGCAAGCTGGAGAAACTGTGGTCGGCGGGCAGCGTTGATCTGGAGCAGGCCTATGCCGTCGCGCCGGACCTGATTGTGGTCTCGACCGGTGGCGCGGATTCCGCGAAAGCGCAGCTGGCCGAATTCCGTAAAATTGCCCCGACCATCGTCGTCGACTACGGCGGGCAGACGTGGCAGGCGCTGGCGCGCCAGCTGGGGGAAGCCAGCGGACGGGAAGCCGCAGCGGAGAAACGCATCGCCGAGTTTGACCACAGCGTGCAGCAGGCGCGGGCGCAGATCGCCATCCCCGCAGGGCAGGCGAACATCATCAGCTTCAACGGTCCAGGCATCCCTAACCCGATAGCCACCGAACGCGGGGTGCACAGCCGCCTGCTGGCTTCGCTCGGTTTCCGCATGGAGGACCCGAACCCGGCCTGGCAGACCACCATCAAAGCGCAGAACGATTTTGTCTGGGCGACCTATGAAAATCTTACCCAGCTGACGGCGGCCACCACCTTCCTGCTGCGCGCCCCCGAAGAGCGGGTCACGGCGTTCCTGCACGACCCGATGCTGGCCAACCTGCCGTCGGTAAAAAGCAGCCGCGTTTACAGCCTCGGCATCAACTCGTTCCGCGTTGATTACTACAGCGCCAGTGAGATCGTGCGCGACGTGGTGAAAAACTTTGCGAAAACCCCGGCGGCTGGCGGGCAATGAACCAGCTTTCTCAGCGCGTTTTTCGTCGACAGGGCCTGCTATGGGGGCTGATCCTGCTGCTGTTGCTGGCGGCGAGCAGCGTATTTACCGGCACCCGTACCATTACCCCGGCGACCACCTGGCAGGCGCTGGTGCAGTTCGATGCGCACAACAGCGAGCACCTGCTGGTGCGTTATCTGCGCGTGCCGCGTACCCTGCTAGCGCTGGTCGTCGGCGTGGCGCTGGGGGCGGCGGGTGCGGTGATGCAGGCGCTGACGCGCAATCCGCTGGCCGACCCCGGCATCCTTGGCGTTAACGCCGGGGCGGCATTTTTCAGCGTGCTGGCGATCGCCTTTTTCGGCCTGACGGATATTAATCAGTACATCTGGTTTGCGCTGGCGGGGGCGGCGCTGACCGGCGGGGCAGTCTGCGTGCTGGGCGGGCTGCGCGGCAATAATCCGGTGCGCATGGTGCTGGCGGGGGCGGCGTTGTCGATTGTGCTGCTGGCGCTGACCTCGCTGATTACCGTCAACAGCGATGAGGCGATTTTCGATCAGTTCCGCCACTGGGCCGTTGGCTCCTTGCAGGGGCGCGGTTATGCGGTGCTGCTTCCGGTCTCGCTGCTGGTGCTGGCGGGTGTGGCGCTGGCCATGGCGCTGGCCACGGCGCTCGATACGCTGGCGCTCGGCGTCGACCTCGGCCAGTCGCTCGGCGTTAACGCGCTGCGCACCTGGCTGCTGGCGGCGTTGGCGATTGTACTGCTGGCTGGCTCGGCGACCGCCGCAGCGGGGCCAGTCGGCTTTATCGGCCTGACCGCGCCGCATTTTGCCCGTGCGCTGGCGGGGCACGATCACCGCTGGCTGCTGCCCTGGTCGATGCTGATTTCGGCGATTCTGATCGTCGCCGCTGATGTGCTTGGGCGGCTGGTGGGTTACCCCGGTGAAGTAAGCGTCGGGATTATGGTGGCGCTGATTGGTGGCCCGATGTTTATCTGGCTGGTGCGGCGCTGGCAGAGGGTACAGGGATGAAACAAAACGCTTTTCCGCTTTCGGGGTGCGTCTGGCAATGGCGCGCATTTTCACTGCGTTATCATCCGCGTAACGTGGTGGTGTGCCTGCTGCTGCTGGCCATAGCGCTGCTGCTGGGCTGCTTTGCGATGACGCTTGGGCGGCTGCCGATCGGCGTGGCGCAGGTGTTGAGTGCGCTGTCTGGCCGCGATGATGACGGGATGACGGGGCATGTAGTGCGTAATATCCGCCTGCCTCGCGTGCTGGTGGCGCTGTTTGTCGGCGCGGCGCTCGGCACCTCCGGCGCGCTGTTTCAGTCCATTTCGCGCAATGTGCTCGGCTCGCCCGATATCATCGGTTTCACTACCGGAGCGGCCAGCGGCGCCATTATGCAAATCGTCCTGTTTGATGCCAGCACGCTGGAAGTGGTGCTGGCGGCTATGGGCGGCGGGCTGCTGACCGCGCTGGTGGTGTACCTGCTGGCCCGTCAGGGCGGGGCGGTGCGCGGCTACCGGCTAATCCTTACCGGCATTGGCGTCGGCGCTATCCTCAGCGCCTTTAACGGCCTGCTGCTGGTAAAGGGCGATCTGGATAACTCGCTGATGGCAAATCTGTGGCTGGCGGGCACCACGGCCGGCCGCAGCTGGGATCATGCCGTTCCGGTGATGCTTGGTGTGGCGCTGCTGCTGCCGCCAATCCTGCTGGGTGCGCAGCGGCTGAAGATGATGGAGATGGGCGATGACCTCGCGCGCCAGCTGGGGATCCCGGTTGAGCGCACGCGGCTGCTGATGCTGTTTGCCGGGGTACTGCTGGCGGCGGTGGCGACCAGTGCGACCGGGCCGATTGCGTTTATCGCGCTGGCAGCGCCGCAGCTGGTGGTGCAGCTCACCCGCGGGCGCGGGATCCCGGTGATTGGCGCGGCACTGATGGGCGCCTGTTTGCTGATGCTTGCCGACCTGCTGATTCAACTTTTACCCGTGGGCTTGACCGTACCAGTAGGAAGGATGACCGGCATTATCGGTGGTCTTTATCTGCTGTGGTTGCTGACCCGTTCTCGTCAGCTTTAGCTGGCGCTATTTCCACCGATTGTTGCCGGGTATTCCGGCAATCTCTTCTTGCATTGTTTGATAATGATTTGCATTCCCAAATATGAATCATTATTATTCCTAACAAATTTTTACATCCTGTTGCCACAGCGCTCATATTTACCCGGCCCCATTGGGGGCGAAAGGGCGCGCTAACCCCACGTTATAAAAGGTTTTTCAGCGGGATTGACAGGTAAGTTATCGGCTGCCGAGCAGGGATAATGCATAACTGCAGATCAGGACGATCGAAAAAGCCATCAGTAATGTGAATGTAAATTCGTTTACCCCTTGGAAAAACAACAAAAAGTAGTGCGCATCTGGGAAGGAGAAAGACACATGGCTGAGCGCTTAAAAGCTCATCAACATCCGGCTACAGGACGGATGGGTAAGGGAACATTTTCATCGCTGTTACTGAGTTTATGCGTATTAGGTGCAGGGAATGCCAGCGCAGCGGAAGAGAACACCACCGACAGCAAAGAGAACCCGTCCCCGGTCGATAACACCCTGGTGGTGACCGGGGAAAAAGTGACTCGCTCGATTTATGACACCGGCTCCAGCGTGAAGGTGTACGACAAAGACGCCATCGATGCGCTGCCGCACGCGGTGGACATCCGCGACATCATGCAGATGATCCCCAACATTACCGATACCGGAATGGGCAATGACCTGCCGACGATCCGTGGTCTGGACGGCTCCGGCCCGGCGACCGGTGCCACCGCGTTCTTCACCGGCTCGCGCCCGCGCATCAACATGTCGGTGGATGGCCGCTCGTTGAGCTACAACGAAATGGCGTTTGGCAGCCAGTCGCTGTGGGATATCGATCGTACCGAAGTGTTCCTCGGCCCGCAGAGCTACGTGCAGGGGCGTAACGCCATTGCCGGTGCGGTGGTGATGACGACCCGCGACCCGACTTTTGAGTGGGAAAGCGCGGTGAAGGGCGGTTTTGGCACGCAAAATTCCACGCAGACCGCCGCCATGCTCTCCGGCCCGCTGATCGAAGATGAGCTGGCCTTCCGTCTGAGCGTTGACCGCCAGCGCCGTAAAAGCTATGTCGATTTGATTAACTACGACCCGTATGACGGCGACGTTCGCCAGATTGAGACCAATACCGCACGTATGAAGCTGCTGTATAACCCGTCTAATCTGCGCGAGCTCTCCACCAAACTGACGGTGAACCACTTCGACAGTATTGCGCCGCAAAACGAAGCGCTCAGCCCGGAAACCAACACCACCGCGCGTTACGATCGCCGCCGCCCGGTGTTCCAGAATCAGTACAACAGCACCATCTGGGATATCTCCTGGGATCAGTCAGAGCAGTTCAGCCTGTCGAACAAGATGATCTACACCGGCTTTAATCAGCATCGCCATGCCTACACGGCCGGCCCGAGTGCCAATGTTGGCGGTCATGAATTCCAGACTTCGCCGCTGGTGCACTTTGCCACCGATGACAACGTCTGGCACGGCCTGGCCGGGATTAACTACTTCCGCGCCAGCCAGGATGAGGACATTTACCTGTTCGGCGGCAGCTATTTCAAGGATGAAACCCAGACCGCCTCGGCCTTTGCCGAGCTGACCTATGCGCTGACCGAGCAGGTTGATGTCACCGCCTCCAGCCGTGTTGAGCGTGAACATCGTCGCCGCGTCGGCAGCGGTGGCGCCTCTGCCGTTGACTTCGATGAAACCTGGGACGTGTTCCTGCCAAAACTCGACGTGGCGTGGAAGCCAATGGAAAGCCAGACCTACGGTGCCAAGGTGTCACGCGGCTATAACGGCGGTGGAGCAGGGATCACCTTCTCCGCGCCTTTAGTGACCTACACCTACGACCCGGAGTACGTCTGGAACTACGAGCTGTATTCCCGCCACCATATCGATGCGGCCAATCTTGACCTGACCAGTAACATTTTCTACAACGATTACAAAAACATGCAGCTGCCGTACAGTCTGGCGTCAGGCTCCACGGTGATCAGCAATGCGGATAAGGTGGAAACCTACGGTGCGGAACTCGGTGCGATCTGGAAACCGACGCTCGACTTTGAACTGAACAGCTCCGTTGGCCTGCTGAAAACCAAGATCAAAGAGTTCGGTGGCAGCACTAACGAAGGCAATGCCCTGCCGCGTGCGCCGGGCTACACCGCCAACGTTGGCGCGAAATATATGCTGCTGCCGGGCGTGGAACTGAGCGGCAACGTTAAGTTCAGCGGCTCCTACTATTCCGCTTATGACAATGATTCTGAAGGGCGTATTTCGCCTTACTGGATCTCTAACGTGCAGCTGGCTTACACCTTCCAGTATGGCCGCGCCACGCTGTATGCACAGAACCTGTTTGATTCCGACCACAGCCTGAGCATCAGTGCGAATGACCGCACCACCGCGATCACCCAGCGTGAGCGCCTGGTTGGCACCTCGCTCGAACTGAACTTCTGATCCTTACAGAAGTTGTCCTGACAACGGGGAGCCTGGCGCTCCCCGCTTCATCTCTGAAACAGGAGAAAAACGTGAACGGCGCATTAATTCAACCCAGTGATTTCGAACAGCAGGAATGGTTTGTTCATCAGCAGCAGGTTCCACCGGTTCAGCACGCGCTGGCATGGCGGTTCAGCTGCACGCTGGATACCGATCGTCTTGAACGCGTGCTGAACGAGTTGGCCGCTGAGACGCCCTGCCTGACGCTGCGTTTTCGCTATGACGATCACAGCGGTCTGATCAAAACCTATGATGCTGAAGCACTGCCGCCGGTTTCCCGCCACCGTGCCAGCAGCCAAAACCAGGCCCTGGATGCGCTGGCGCTGCAACAGGCAACGCCTTTTGATTTACACCGCACGGCTCCCGCGCGCTTTATGCTGTTCAGCCTGCCGACGGGGGAAACGCTGTTCGCGCTGATCGTCCACCAGATTGTCGCCGAACAGTTGAGCTGGGAAGCGCTGCTGACGGCGATTTCACAGCGTTATCAGGGGGAGGCGGCCGCCGTCACGCTGGGTGCGACCCGCGACAGTGACCTGACCCTCACAGGCAACGCCTTTACCTTGCCGCTGGGAGAAGCGATCAGTGAACCGCTGAAGCTGGTGCCGCTGGCAGCGGCCGCAACCCCGGCGACTACAGCCTCAATATCTGCCAGCAGTGGTCCTGACCGCAGCACGCTGGCAGCGCTGATCCTTGGCGAGTTCCGCGAGGCGCTGGCGGCTCCGGCCATGCGCGCGGAAGATGATTTCTTCGACCTGGGCGGCCACTCGCTGATCGCTACCAGGGTGATCGGTCGTTTGTTGAGCCTGCATCAGGTTGAGGTGCATATCAATGACCTGTTCAGCTACCCAAGCGCCCAGGCACTGGCGGCCCATGCGCGTCAGATGGCTGCCCCGCTCAGCGGCGACGAGCGGTATGCCGTGGCGGAAGGTGATTTGGCTCCGCTGTCCCTCGCGCAGCAGTCGCTGTGGAAAATTTACGCGGCGATGGGCTGTAGCGACATTTTCAACCTGCCGTTTGTACTGCGCTTTATTGATGAAGTTGATGAGCAGGTGTTCCAGCAGGCTCTACATGATGTGCTGGTGCGCCATGCCGGGCTGCGCACGCTGTTTATTGCCGATGGCGGAGAGGTGCGTCAGCAGGTGGTGCCTGCCGACGGACTGGCGCAGTATCGCTGGTTCTGGCCCACGGAGAGTGGTAATAAAGAGTCCGGCGCGCTGCTGAAACAGGAAGCGGGCTATCTGTTTGACCTGGCGCAGGAACTCCCGCTGCGCGTGCGCTTTGTGCGCGAAGACGCCAGCGGGCAGCAGCTGCTCTCGCTGTTGTTCCACCATATCGTGCTGGATGAGTGGTCGGTCAACCTGCTGATGGATGACCTGCAGCAGGCTTACCAGGCGCGTGCCGCGGACCGCCTTCCGACATGGAAAGAGCAGCCCGCACCGTTCCCGGAGTTTGCTATCGGCCAGCACAATGCCGGGCTGAATCAGCAGCACCTCGACTACTGGCTGGATCAGCTGCGCGGTGTCGAACCGGGCAAACCGATCTTCCAGACGCAGGCGGCACAGCCCGGCGGCCCGGCGGATGTGGCGGGCGGCAACGTCGAATTCCTGTTCGACCAGACCGTTGCCGATGGCCTGTATAGCCTGACCAAACAGCACAGCGCCTCGCTGTTCAATGTGGTATACGCCGGTATTGCCACGGCGCTGCATCTGCTCGGCGCGCCGCAGGATATGGTGATCGGCACTTCCGCTTCCGGGCGCAATGATGCGCGCTTCTTTGACACTATTGGTTACTTCACGACCGTGGTAGCGCACCGGCTGCGCTTCGATCGCGCCCCGACGCTGGCCACGCTGATCCGCCAGGTGAAGGCCACGATTAATGACTCGATGCCGCACACCGATATCCCTATCGATAGAGTGGAAGAGGCGCTGCTGGGGGCGGACGCGCGTGAAGATGCGCATATTTTCGAGGTCTTTATCCAGATCCACTCGAAAATCAAGCTTAATGGAGTCCTTAAGCTGGATGATGGCCGCCAGATAGCCTTCCGGCAGGTCAACGGCGAGAAGAGTGAATCGATTCTTGGCCTGCAGTTCGAGATCATGGAAGAGTGGGAAGCGGGGATCAAATCGATCCGTATTATGCTGACCTACCGCGATCACTATTCGCCTGAGCAGATTGCGTTAATTACCGATACCACGCAGGCGGTACTGGCGGAGTTTACCCGTCACCCCTGTAGCGATCTGTCGCTGGATACGCTGCGCAACACCCTCGGTTTGTAATCTGACAACACGGAGTTGCGGCTCCGTGTTGCAATAATGATTCGCGAGGGTCATCAACATATTGACCTGGTAAGTTACTGCCTTAGGTTTCGACGGAGATCTCACTCAATTTTTGATGCATGTAATCAATGAGCGCGCGTGTTTTAGCGGGCAAGTAACGCCGATCTGAATAAAGTGCGAATAATTGCAATGGGGCTGCCGATTGTTCAAACGCAATCTCAATTAACCGTCCATCGTTAATGTAGGGCTGGCAGGCTTGTTTCGATAGAATGGCAAAACCGACACCTGATACCGCCGCTCGTCCTGCCATCTCTCCACTGTTTACCCGATAATGCGCTTTAACCTTGATTGTCTCGAATCCCCCCTTTTTATTGACAAACTGCCAGGGTGCACCCTTCAGTGCACTTACTGTTGTAATACAGGGTAAGTCTTCAAATTGTTGGATCTGGGTAGGGGTGCCATAACGCTGAATGACGGAGGGGGCTGCGACAATGGTGCAAGGGATAGTCACCAGATGACGGGCTATGTAGTCACTGTCATCCATCTGACCACGGGTAATAATGATCGCTAAATCCAGATCATCTCGCAGGGATTCGAAACCTGACAAATTTGTGACGCAGCTGATCTCCAGGTCCGGATACTGGCAGGCAAAATCGGCAATAACAGAACCCAGTAATGCAGGACCGACTTCATTGGGGATACAGAGACGTAGTGGGCCCTTGAATTGCATCTGCCTCAAGGTTAATTCTGTCTCAGTTTACTCCAGGGCCTCCAGTAATGGTTTCGCCCGGATATAGAGTAAGTGCCCCGCCTGGGTGAGTTTCATATGTCGGGTACTGCGTTCAATGAGCTGAAGATTCAGTTTTTCTTCTAACTGAGAAATACAACGACTTACATTTGATGTCGGCATTTCAAGGAGTTTTGCTGCCCCAACAAAACTTTCTCTTTCAACCACAGCAACGAACATTTTCAGGGTATTAAAATCAAGAGCCGGACGCATCAACTATCCTATATTTGATAACAATAAATGCCATTTTTACCATCTAATGAACAACAATGATAGCAGTTAAACTCGGATATCTTTCATCTACAGGTTGCTTGCTATGCCACTACTCACACAGACGTTTAATCATAAAGCCCTTATGCGGATAGCCTTTGTCATGGCTTTTATCCAGTTCACTAATGCGCTGGAATATATGATGTTCAACCCTGTTTTTGCTTTTATGGCGGCAGATTTCGCCGTTCCCGTATCATCCTCAGGTTATGTATCCGGTATGTACACATCGGGCGCGGTCCTTTCGGGAATTATCGCTTTCTACTGGATTGGTCGTTTCAATAAGAAACGTTTTTTAATCGCCAATATGGCACTCTTAGGCCTGTTGACGCTTTTTACGACATTGACCTCCAGTTTTAGTCTTCTGCTTACGCTACGATTCTGTGCAGGACTGGTTGGCGGTACGACAATGGGGGTGGGTATCAGTATCCTGATAAATAACGCCCCGACTAACGTGCGCGGAAAAGTGTTGGCGACGGTAATTGCGTCATTTTCGATGGTCAGCATTGTAGGAATGCCCACTATATTATTTTTGTGTACGCATTATGGTTGGCATGTCGCTTTGTGGTTAATAAGCATTCTGTGTTTGTTGGCGTTGCCACTGATTGTATCCATCATCTGGAGTGCCCCCGAGCCCGTAGACAAATCTGGCCTATATTTTGAGCATAGGAGGAGTCTATGGGCACACAACGATTTACCCCTGAATTTAAGGAAGAAGCTGTCCGCCAGATCACTGAGCGGGGCTATTCCGTTGCCGACGTTTCAGAACGACTTGGTGTTTCAGCACACAGTCTTTATAAATGGCTGCGTTCAGTAAAACCTGATAACAGCGGGCATCAGGCCCAGGATTTACTGGATGCCAGGACGGAGATCCTCAGGTTGAAAGCGCAGCTTAAACGTACTGAGGAAGAACGGGATATCCTGAAAAAGGCAGCGCGGTACTTTGCAAGAGAGCCCGACTAAAGTACCGCTTCATCAACGATCACCGTGATATCTGGTCGATCGCAGCCATGTGTCGGGTCTTGAAAGTTGCCCGTGCCGGATTTTACGTCTGGCTTCATTGTCCTGTCTCTGCAGGAGAAAAGGATAACCAGCGCTTATTGGAATTAATCCGCGACTCTTATGCACTGAGCGGTGGTGTTTACGGCTATCGCAGGGTTCACTGCGACCTCCGTGAAGTCGGTGAAGCATGCAGCAGAAACCGGGTAGCCAAGATCATGAAACAAAACAGGATACGCGCCGTACATGGTTACAAGATACCCCGTGGAACCAGAGGACGTCCGTCACTGATAGCACCTAACCGCCTGCAGCGGGAGTTCACGGTGGTGAAACCCAATCAGGTCTGGGTAACGGATATTACCTATATACGTACCTGGCAAGGCTGGCTCTATCTGGCCGTGGTCATCGATCTGTTTGCCCGTAATGTGGTGGGCTGGTCAATGAAATCGACGCTGTCGCGTGAACTTGCACTAGATGCATTGCTGATGGCCGTCTGGCGGCGTAAACCTGCCGAAAGCGTGATGGTGCACAGCGATCAGGGCAGCCAGTACGGCAGTGATGACTGGCAACGGTTCTGCCGGGCCAATAACCTGACCCCGAGTATGAGTCGCCGTGGCAACTGCTGGGATAATGCTGTGGCAGAATCGTTCTTCAGTTCGCTAAAAAAAGAACGTGTCAGAAAGCGAATATATAAAACCCGGGACATGGCCCGGGCGGATATCTTCGATTACATTGAAGTGTTCTACAACCGTACCCGGCGCCACAGCCATCTCGGTGGCGTAAGTCCTGAGGGCACTGTTGCAAATATAAGAATGGCTGGCCTTTTTCCGGTGATGGCGTCTTACATTGCAAAGACTCTGCTCACCAGGCGCATCTCGCCCAGGGGATGGCCAAAGTAAAAGTTTTCCGCCTGTCCTTTACGCAGCGCCCGCATCACCTCAATCCCTTTGATAGTGGCGTAAGCGGTCTTCATTGATTTAAATCCCAGCGTGGCGTTGATTATCCGTTTCAACTTGCCATGATCACATTCAATGACGTTATTTCGGTACTTAATCTGTCGGTGTTCAACGTCAGGCGGACACCGACCCTCGCGTTTCAGCAACGCCAGCGCGCGCCCATAGGTGGGCGCTTTATCCGTGTTGATGAGACGGGGAATTTGCCAGCCTTTCACGTTGTTTAAAATTTTCCCCAGAAACCGATATGCCGCTTTACTGTTACGGCGCGATGAGAGATAAAAATCGATGGTGCGACCTCTGCTGTCAACGGCACGGCACAGGTAAGCCCACCGGCCATTAACTTTGATATAAGTTTCATCGAGATGCCAGGAGCAGAACCCGGAAGGGTTTCGCCAGTACCAGCGCAGTCGTTTTTCCATTTCGGGGGCATAGCGCTGAACCCAACGATAAATCGTGGTGTGATCGACATTCACACCACGTTCGGCCAGCATCTCCTGCAGCTCACGGTAGCTGATGCCGTATTTACAGTACCAGCGTACCGCCCAGAGGATGATGTCGTGTTGAAAATGCCGGCCTTTGAATGGATTCATATGCTGCTCCGTCAGCAAAAGGTGTCGATGAGTCTATCACCTCCGGATTTTTGCAACAGTGCCAAAATTACATCCGCTTTCCCGTCATAACATCATTCATCCGCATGATCTGGCTGAAGTGGATTTTCTCGCGCTCAGTCCAGAAGACACCAGCCGACAGCAGCTGGACAGCCTGATGCATCACCTGAATATCCCTCTTGCGGTACGGGTGGAAACGCCTTATTCACTGAGTATCTGTGAAATGGCCCGCCAGGGAATTGGTGTGGGGTTGGTGAACCCAATCGTTGCCTTTGACTTTATGCATCAGGACCTGGTCATCAGACCATTCAGTAGCCCGGTTAATTTCTCTGGTTTATTAATTTTCAGACCAGGAAAACCTTTGTCTGAAAACGCCAAAGAATTTATGCGGACGTTGCGTATCCAGCTGGATAAAGATTTAAGGGCGATGCGGGAGAGAATGTAGCTTACCTATGGAATGTATTTATGTATAAGTCGTTTATAATCATACAATGCCGTTTTGATGCATAAACAGGGTGTTTCTCTAAATAATCTTTTAACATTCCTACAAAAAATAGTTAAACTTGCCACCAACCTGACGTCCATATACTGGAATGCCTGACTTGCTCACACTGTATCGCCTGTCTCAACGCCGGATACCAGCACTGATTGCCCTGATGGCAATCCTGATGCTGTTTATCGCTCCAGAGGTTTCAAAAACTCTTGAACACCGGCGCATGCAGTCTGACAGTGAGGTAATGACTGAGACGTCAACTGAAGCGATGGATGAGATGGATATGGGGATGATGCCGATGGATCATGCCATGGATCACCCGATGGCTACCGCAGGTCACCATGTCATGGCTGATCAGGCCGGTCAAAGTACTTCAAAAACCGCTACGCATGTTATGAACGATGGCATGGGCATGATGGACGATTTTGCCTGCGGTTACTGCCAGCTTCTGGCGCATTTCCCCGTGCTGGCCTGGGTTTTAATCCCACTCATTTCTCTCCTGCTATTGAGTTCCCGTGCCTCTCCATCACTTATTTCCCCAGCAACACCTGTCACTTTGTTTCCCGGCAGATCTCAACCGAGAGCTCCTCCTGCGTTTTAATCTTCATTTCAAGTAAAACTGAATGCTTATTTCGATTTATTTTGAAGTAAAGCAATTGAAATTTTAAATGTGCTCTGCGCAGAGTCTGTTACTCCTTAAATAAATCAATACTACATATCACTATCGTAAATTTTTGCGCAGGCACAAATAATTAATGACTCTGCAACCTGATGTTGCCGGGAAGTTTTTATTTATTTCGTCAGGAACGAAGAATGGAACGTCGCGTATCACGCCTGTCCCTTTTAGGCGCATCACTGGTAGTGAGCTGCAATGTTGTGGCAACTGAAAATAAAGGTTCTCTTCAAGCTGAAGCCGTGCAGGATCAGCCTGTAATGACGGTCACTGCCCCCGGGGTGTCACCTCTGACGCTCGTCACCAACCTGAAAACGCCACGTCAGCCCGTTCCGGCCAGTGACGGTTCAGATTATCTGAAAACTATTCCGGGGTTTTCGCAGATCCGTAATGGCGGAACCAATGGCGATCCCGTTTTTCGCGGCATGTTTGGCTCCCGCCTGCGGATTTTGACCAATAACAGCGAGATGCTGGGTGCCTGCCCTGCACGTATGGATGCACCAAGCTCCTACATTTCACCAGAAAGTTTTGATGTGCTGACCCTGGTAAAAGGCCCCGAAACCGTGCTGTGGGGTCCGGGAAATTCAGCAGGAACCCTTCGTTTTGACCGCGAGCCGCCGCAATTTGATAAGTCCGGGATAACAGGCAGCGTCAGCGTGCTGGCAGCATCGAACAGCCGCTTTGATGAGAATGCAGACGTCAGCCTTGGCAGCGAGGATGGATATATCCGCCTGACGGGTAATAAATCCCGTTCCGGTGATTATAAAGATGGCAATGGCGATCGCGTGGCATCGAAATGGGACAAGTGGAATACCGATATTGCAGTTGGCTGGACGCCCGATACAGACACGCTGCTCGAACTGAGCGCCGGTAAAGGCGACGGTGAAGCGCGTTACGCCGGTCGCAGCATGGATGGCTCGCAGTTTAAGCGTGAAAGCCTGGGCATGCGTTTTGAGAAATCAAACATTGGCGAGGTGTTCGATAAGTTCGAGGCCAGTGCCTACTACAACTATGCCAACCACATTATGGATAACTACTCGCTGCGATCGCCCGGCAGTTCGTCAATGGGCGGCATGAGTTCCGGGATGGGTATGGGGTCATCCATGAATATGTCCGATTCATCATCAATGGCCATGCAACTGGATCGCCGTACGGTAGGCGGCCGCATGATGGGGACCTGGCTGTGGCAGGAATTTCAGCTCCAGAGCGGCGCGGATTTGCAGACCAATACTCACCGAAGCAAAGATGACAGCGGTTGGGTAAAAGATGCGCGCTTTCATGACTACGGCGTTTTCAGCGAGCTGACCTGGTACGCTACCACTAAAAGCAAGGTGATTGGCGGCGCACGCCTGGACAGGGCCCTTGTCGATAACTACTCCGATACCGGAGCTGGCAGCCGCAGTGATACGTTGCCTGCAGGATTTATTCGCGTCGAACACACCCTAAACACAATGCCATTGATGCTGTATGCCGGAGTCGGATATACCGAACGTTTCCCGGATTACTGGGAGCTGTTCTCTCCTACTTATGGCCCTGGCGGCAGTGCGAGCGCGTTTGATCACGTTAAGACGGAAAAAACCACGCAGCTGGATATCGGCGCACAGTACAGCGGTGAACGTTTTACCGGCTGGGTTTCCGCTTACTTTGGGCGCGTAAATGACTACATCCTGTTCCGTTACGATCCAAACGACGCCTATGTCAGTGAAGCTGACAACGTGGATGCCAATATCATGGGCGGTGAGACGGGCTTCAGCTACCAGCTCAGCGATCACTGGAAAACCGATACCAGCCTGGCCTGGTCATGGGCCGAAAACAGTTCAGACCATCAGGCATTGCCACAAATTCCGCCGCTTGAGGCGCGGTTGGGACTGAACTGGGAATCCGGCAACTGGAGCAGCGGTGGCCTGGTGCGTCTGGTGAGCAGCCAGAATCGTATCGCGGAAAACGAAGGTAACGTGGTTGGCAAAGACTTTGAGAAAAGTGCGGGGTTCGCCATCGTTTCGGCCAACCTGGCTTACAAAATAACCCAAAATGTAAAGCTCAGCAGCGGCGTTGATAACCTGTTCAACACGACTTACAGCGAGCATCTCAACCTGGCCGGTAACAGTACGTTTGGCTACTCCGCCAACACGCCGGTGAATGAACCGGGACGCACCTGGTGGGCCAGGGCCAACGTGAAGTTTTGATCAGTATTCGCCGGCCTGAGCGCGCGTGATTATCACTGTGTACTTCACGTAGTCATCAGCCGGTCGGAAAATGCGTTTATGGGATGGGATAAGCAAATGAGTCAGTACAGAATAAATCGCCGCTGCCAGCTGGCAATTGCAATCAGCAGTTGTTTTGCAGGATCTGTCTGGGCAACGGGCACGACTGCAGATATCACAAATTCAGCACCGGACACTATAACGGTAACAGGCCATCCAAGCAGTTATGCAGAGGAAAACTCTGTATCTGCCACCCGCACCAACACACCAATATCTGAGATCCCGCAGTCGGTGCAGGTGATTAACCGTAAAGTCATGGATGAACAAAACAGTCAAAACCTCAGCAATGTGCTGGTTAATGTTTCGGGCGTGCGGCCAATCCGGCAGGATGAAGTGTTATTCGCGCAGCCATTAGTGCGCGGGTTTCCGGCTGAAATCTATCTTGACGGTTTACCGGCATTTGGGGGTACCGCAGCAAGTATTGATCCTTCCAGCCTGACGGGTGCAGAGCGTATCGAAGTGCTGAAAGGACCGACTTCCGCACTGTATGGTGGGGGTATTGGTGCCCCGTTAGGCGGGCTGATCAATGTGGTATCTAAACGGCCTGAAGCGGCAACTGAAGGCAGGGTCGGCATCCGCACAGGAAGCTATTCCACCGTCAATCCCTGGGCTGATGTGAACGTGCCGTTGGGTGAAAGGGTCGCTGCACGAGTTTCAGGTTCGTACGAAAAAAGTAACAGCTGGATTGATAACGTTAAGAGCCGCAACTGGTTCCTGCAACCCAGCGTGTCATTCGAACTTTCACCGCAAACCGAGTTGATTTTTACCGGGCAGTATAACCGGCGCAGTCAGATTGAGTACTCAGGATTGCCCGCGGCACTGGCGATCAACGGTGATATCGACCGCCATGCATACCCCGGGGCAACCCACGGGCAGCCCAGGACGTCCATTGAAAACCAGGTCAGTACGCTGGCACTTAAACACTGGTTTAATGATGACACAACCCTGAATGTAACGGGGCGCTATTTTGACAGTAAAGTAAGCGACTTCGACTGGCTGACTCCACAGGTGAGTACCGTGCTGAGTGGCACTGCCCCAGACAAGACAGCAGATCCCCATGCCGAACATAAAGGGGCGATGGACGGCATGGATATGTCCGGCATGACAATGCCTGTGATGGCCTTATCCCCGCTCAAGACAGCTACGATAAACCGCCCAAATGCTGACTGGGATAGCGTACTAAATGCAGCCAGGTCAGCCGGGATCAGCGCATCGAAAATTGAGCTGCGCCAGCCTAAAGCAGTCGATAAAGCCTGGACAGTGACGGAAGTGGATCGTAGCTGGCCGAGCCAGGTTGACTCAGTTTCAGTCAACCCTAATAACTTCAGCATTGTCGACCACGTCTGGTTCGATAAATTCCCGCTGGTTGCCAAACTGACCCGCTGGGGCGTCGATGCGCATATGGGAGTGCTGTTCGGCCTGCCTAACCAGCTGATACTGGCTGCGTTTGGCCTGGGGCTATGTGTGATGATTGTACTGGGATACCGCATGTGGTGGATACGTCGTCCGAAGGTCGCTGAAACTCACTCCGCACAAACGTTGCCAATCAGCGATCTGGCGGAACTATTTTCTGTTTCACGCCCAACGGTTTACCGAACACTTTCGCGGCATAAGCCAATTTTGGAAATTTAAAACCGAAGAAAGCAGCCCCGTCAGCTGGCTGCTTTATCAGATTATTTATTATCGTCGGACAGCTTTGAGGGTGACATCCTTCTTAAAAGAAAACACAGCGAATTCCTTAACCGGTTTACCTTCTTTCAGGAAACCAAAGATTAAAACCTTATCAACAGTAGGGAACAAATCCCTAATGTTTTACCGGCGTATGTTCTGATATTTAATGCATACTGGCTAGACTCATTTATAGAAAGGTAAAAAACAACCATTAACCGTGATAGGGGAATAGCTGAAAATCTCATAACCTGGAGAATTTTCGTATAGAGGTTATGCCACATGACTCAACACAATCATTTTCAGAGATACTTTTTTATTTTACTAAAAGATAACGAAAGACGCGTGAAGTATCTTTCCACAGACGAAAATGAAAAAAAGTAACGTCAAAAACCATTACCTTGTTAACGACTTGTCGCGCTCCCCATATTATAAATAAGAAACCGCGTTTAAAATTCGTTTACCAATAAATGACTGTAAAATATGAGAATATCGTTATTTAACGATCTGATATTGTGTAATTTAGAGTTTAACAGAATTTTATTCTAAATAAACAAAAGTAACGATCTGAAATATCGAGATAACTAGACATAATTTAGAGTTTAACAGAATTTTATTCTAAATAAACAAAAATAACGATCTGAAATATCGAGATAACTAGACAGAATAGTGCATTGATCTGTATTATACGTGTCGAACACAACGCTTCTCCTGTGATGGTGGAGGTATAAACCGCATTGGAAATCCCAATGAAAGCCAGAGAGACATGTAAGTCAGTTACGAGGAGAGTTGCAATCTCTAGCCCTTGCAATTTCACCCTTCACGGGATGACTTATGTTACACACAAGCATGTGACGTGCTTATTTAAAAATCATGACTACCTGGCAATTTATTCAAACTTTGACAGCAATGTTGAGTTTGATGATGTATTTATCCATGTACGCACGAATGCAAGTGCGGAGTTGGGATTAATACAAAAATTTATAACGTTACGCTCGCCGCCACGAATCATTGTCTTGGTGGATAATGCACATGTACCTACTCTGAAATTGCTTCGTGCTATGGGTCTTTTTTTTATTGTTTCACTGCGTGACTCATTGAGTAATATTGATAAGCTTCTTCAGGATTCTTCGATAGTGCGTTATATGAGCGCGGACTTGCATGCTGTTATCAAGGCGATTCAGCCAGCTCCCGTCTGGGCTGCGGAATGGGACGCTTTCGTTGGTGTTCAATATTTAACACCAACGGAAACGGAAATTATCCTGGATTTACTTCAGGGCATATCACCCTGGCAGATAGCTAGAAAGCGGTTTGTCTCGGTCAAGACCGTCAGTACACACAAGCTCAATGCCCTAAGAAAAATGGAACTCCGGGGACTCAATGATTTTTTTATCACGCCTCGCCGTTAAATAACGCGAGATCGCTGACTGCGGAAGAAAACGCTTCTTACCGCACATTGCCGGCCAGAAATGTTCTGCCGGTTTTATCCATAAATCCACATGAAAGGGATACATCATGATGAATGCAGTCAAGAAAACCGCCTGTGCCCTCGCGGTGCTGGCCACCTCAACCGCCGTCATGGCCGAGAGCATTGATGTGAAGGTCATCGGTACCATCACCCCGACGGCCTGTAAGCCCACCCTGACCGGGGGCGGCACCATTGATTACGGCACCATTAATCCTAATACACTGAAAAAGGATGAGTTTACCATTCTGGCAGAAAAAAAAATTGACTTCGCCATCACCTGTGATGCGCCGGCTAAAGTGGCGATTGCTGCAAAGTCTGGCCGCGGGGAGAGTGCAGTTAATAAAGATGGTAAACTAACTGTTATTTCTACGCATATTCCGCTTTTCGGCGCCCCAAACGCACACGCTGTCGGCCTGGGTCTGGATGGCACTAAGGGGGTGGGCGGCTACAGTCTTCGCCTGCAGGCCGGCACCATGCAAGCCGATGGTAAAAATGTCGATAGCATCCAGTCTAATGGCAATCCCACTGCTTGGGGTAAAACTGAATACGGGGCCCTGTTTAACCTATCAGGTCAGCGCTACGCATCCTGGGCCGCGACGGGTACGCTGACGCCGATTGCCTTTACCACCTTGTCAGGCAAACTTGGCGCCCAGGCTTACATCAACAAGGCTTCCGAGCTTGACCTCACCAAACCCGTCAAACTGGACGGCCTGACCACCCTGGAGCTGGTCTACCTGTAATTAACCTGTTGACCGGGCCTCGCGCCCGGTCTTTTTTCGGTCGTGACCGGCCATTTTTTCTTTTCGCTTACCGACACGGATGATTTCTCGCATGAACCTCTCTGCTTTTTGTGCGGCCTCCGCGGCCGCCCTGTGGCTGTTCTCGGCCTGCGCCCAGGCGACGGGCGTGCTGCCCGAGTCGTCGGTGGTTATCGTTGAGGAAGGCGATGGTGAAGGTGCCATCAACCTGCAAAACACCGACAGTTTTCCCGTTCTGCTGCTGACCACCCTGCAGGATATCGAACAGGACACCGAAAAATTGCTGCTCGTGACGCCACCGGCGGCCCGCGTTGAACCCGGCAAGACCCAGCGCGTCCGCTTCATGCTGACCGCCAAAACGCCGCTCAAAACAGAGCGTCTCAAGCGCGTGGTGTTTGAAGGCGTGCCCCCACAGGAAAAAGATAAGAACGTGGTACGCATGACGGTGCGCCAGAACCTGCCGGTCATCATTCGCCCTGCCGGCCTCGCGCGGGATGAAGCGCCCTGGAAACGTCTGATATGGTCACTCAAGGGCGGGGTCCTGAGCGTCAACAACCCGTCTGCGTATGTCGTGCGCCTGGGCCAGGCGGTGACCACGCTACCTGACCAGGCGACCTGGATGCTGCCGCACACCTATGTATTGCCGGGCCAGCAACTGACGCTGACTCGCCAGGCGAAACGCGGTGAAGCCAACACCGGCGCGGCCGGTAAAGTACGTATCTCGCCGGCCACAACCTGGGGCTTTACCGTCGACAGTTATGAAGCGCCACTGGCGCCGTAAAAAGAGGGGTGACAGGATATTGCACGCGATACACTACTCTCGTTGCCGGCCGCTTCGACGTCTGCTTCCGCTGTTGATTGCCGCACTCTGCGCCGGCCATGTCGAGGCAGCAGATGAGCTTCAGAACCACGATAACCTGACCTTCGATACCGGCGTGCTGAGCGGTCGCGGTATTGACCCTGCCATTGCCGCCCTGTTTGGTCAGGCTCCGCGCTTTCTGCCCGGTGAAAACACCGTGTCACTCTCCGTCAACGGCAATGCTCGCGGGCGGGTGCGGGTGAAATTTGATGAGGCGGGTGTGCTTTGCGCCGACCGCGCCTTTCAGCGTGCCGCGGGGCTGGTATCCCCCCCAGGTTATGCTGACGGCGCGGCCTGCTTTGACCTGCACCGCGCCTGGCCGCAGGCCGATATACAACCCGAACCGGGTGAAGGTAAGGTTATTCTGGTTGTCCCGTCTGAAGCGCTCAGTGCACCCGATACAGGAGACGGTAACTGGCAGCACGGCGGCGTGGCCGGCATGGTCAACTATGACGCGCAGTATCTGAGTTCCTCCGGCGGCGCCGGCGGGCTCAACTTCGGCCAGCTGGGTACCGAAGCCGGATTCAACGCCGGTGACTGGATAGTCCGCAGCCGCCAGACCTTTACCCGCTTCAACGGTGATGACCGCATCAATCATCAGGCCGCCTATGCGCAGCGCAGCTTCGTCGGCATTAAAAAGGTGCTGCAGGCCGGTCAGGTCAGTCTCTCCAACTCGCTGTTCGGCACCGGCCAGGTACTGGGCTTTCAGCTGTTTCCCGAGTCGGCGCTGACATCGGGTCAGGGTGGGGCCGGACTGGTAGAGGGAGTCGCACAGACGCAGTCCGTGGTCGAGGTGCGTCAGTCCGGCGTGCTGGTTTACAGCACCGCCGTGCCGGCCGGACCTTTCCGGTTACAGGGGTTCTCCCTGCTGAACACCCGCACCGACCTGGAGGTTACCCTGACCGGCAGCAACGGCGAGATACGAAAGTTCATCGTACCGGCCGCCACCTTGCTGGCGCGTGCGCCGCTGGTCTCTCCGGGGCTGTCGTTCGGCGCCGGCCGACTCGAGCAGCAGGACGGCAAGGCGCCACTGCTGGGCACGGTGGCCTCCGGCTGGCAGCTTACGCCATTTACCAGCCTGAATGCCGGCGTACTGGGGTCAGCGCCTTACCGAGCCGGTTCGCTGAACCTGGATACCCAGCTGTGGGAACCGACCCGCCTCAGTCTGCAAAGCACCCTGGCACAGGATGCGGACCACGGCAATACCGGCACCCTGCTGTCTGCTCTGCTCAGCCACAGCCTGAGTGAGCGCCTGAGCGTCAACGTCAACGGGCGCCAGCAAACCACGGGCTATCGTGAGCTGAGTGATGCGCTGCAACGGGCCGACCAGGACAACCCCAACAGCCAAAGCCGCAGCCGGTATCAGTGGGGCAGCGGCGTCAACTGGTCGGCAGAGAGGCTGGGTAACCTGTCGCTCTCGTGGGCACGCAGTACCACCTTTGCCGGCAACAACACCGATTACCTGCGCGGCGGCTGGAGTCGGCAGTTTGGGCGCACCTACCTGGGCGTCAGCCTCGAACACAACACCGGAACCCTTAATGGCCAGGCGGATGACCGTCTGTATGTGTCATTCAGCATGCCACTGGGCGAAGGGCGTGATATCAACAGTTACCTGAACACCGCCAAGCGCAGCGCCCGCACCGGCGTTCGCTACAGCGACCGCACCAGTCAGGACCGGGGCTGGAGCATTGCCACCGACCGTGACCTGCGCAACAACCGTACGTCGGTCAGCGGCAACCTGGACTTCGTGACGCCGGTTAGCCAGTTGAACGCCAGCGTCAGTCATGACAGCGATAACTATACCAGCTGGTCGACGCGTGCCGGCGGTGCCATTGTATTGCATGAAAACGGTATCACCCTGTCTCCCTACCGCGTGGCTGACACCTTTGGGATTGCGCGAGTGGGGAAAGAGTCCGGCGTTCGGCTGGATACGCCGGCGGGGCCGGTATGGACCGACTGGCGGGGATATGCAGTGATACCGACGCTGAACGGTTACCGGCGGTCGGCCATTCAGGTTGATACCCGCAGCCTGGCGAAAAATGTCGATATCGATAACGCCTGGCAGGAGAGCGAAATGGCCCGGGGCGCCATCGGGCGGGTGGACTTCGATGTGCTTCGTACCCGGCGCGTGCTGGTCGGCACGGCAATGGCTGATAACAAGCGTCTGCCGCATGGCGCCAGCGTGTTCAGCGCTACGGGTGAACTGGTGACGGTGGTGGGCGACGATGGCACGGTCTTCGTGCCGGATGCGGCGCCGGGGATGCGCCTGGAGGTGCAGAGTTCCGGCAAGACGGTGTGCACGATGCAACTCGACCTGCCGGAGAAGGCAGACACCACAGGCCTTTATGAAAATGCCACGGCGACCTGCCGGTAAGGAGAAACGATGAACATGTTTTGGAGGCGGTGGCTGCTGGCCCTGTTGATGGGCGTCACGGGTGCCAGTGCGGCCGACCCCATCATACCCCCTGGTCTGGAAGCAAGCCCGATGCCGACATTACCGCCGGATACGCGCTGCAGACTGTCGGTCAGCAATCCGGTGGTCGATTACGGAATGATGTCACGCTGGCAATTGGAAGATATCGGGGTCGGCCGCGTCTCGCCGGGGATACGCTCGCTGACCGTGATCGTGGTCTGCCCCTACTCGCGAACATTGAGCCTGCGGGTCGAGGGCGAGGACCATGACGGCGGATTGCGCTACGGTGAGCATGGCACCACACGCATACGCCTGTTGGATGCGCAGCTGGACGGCAATGCGGTGGAGCTGCGCACGATAACGCCGGCCGGTGTTATCACGGAGAGCGGCGGGCAAAGACTAGAGCTGAATGCGGGACAGCGGTTGGCGCCCGTGATGCAGGGAAGACTGGCGGAAGGTAAGATGTTGACTGCCCGGCTGGAGATACAGCCGGTACTGGCGGAAGGCGATGCGCGCGTCAGCAGTCGGCAGCGCAGCGAAACGATGCTGACGCTGACACTGGACGACTAGTATAAGTAAAGGCCCGGCAGTCAAAGTAATGTTCTTGTCAAGGCAGGTATCGCAAGATACCTGCCTTTCCTTTATGCATGCATCGGCCGATTACAGGTGAGACGGTTAAGGTACATGACATTACCTGTGAGATATGGCTTTGGAGGATTGCCCCTCCCCGTCTATAAAACTGGGGTAACGGAAATTTCGCCGGAACCCCAGAACACCCCCTTCTGTATCTTATTACTCCAGCACTTACATGCAGCATGTGACGTAGCGTTTTTCTGCCAGTTCAGAGTGTCCGGATTTTTATGTACAGGCAGATGAAATTCCGCTTCCTCGAACGGACAGACTCGCGGCGATGCCGCTCCCTAATCCGTTCTTGCGGCGAGCGTTACCAGCGTTCTCAAAAACGATATTTTTGCCTGGTTTCGTCAAGGGCGAGCGGAGCGAGTACAGTTCACCCTTGACGACTCACGGATAAAACAAGCTGGTCAGGGTGGAGGGGTTCACGCAGTGAGGCCATCCACCTGAAGACGCTGTTGCTGTTGCTTTTGACCTTGTGAGCGCAGCGAACCGAGACCCCGCTGGAGGTGCAGGGGCGAGCAAAGCGAGCTGGCAAACAGGTACAAAATGCGAGCGAATGCGACCATTTTGGGCTAGATTGCCTATCCTGCATCATGCGTAAAATATCGGAGGATGTGACACCATGAAAAACATCAGCTTCAGGGTGCGGGATGAGGATTACGCGCGGCTTGTCGAGATACTGGACTGCAAGCCCACGCAGTATTTTTCGCAGCGAGTGAGACTGCTGGTTGGTTCAGAAAACACGACGAATACGGGAGTGGATTCTGACACGCTCAAAACGACGCGGCCTGTTAAGTCGTTTGTGACGCAGGCGCAGTACGAGGAACTGACGGAAGCTGCAAAACAAAATGGCTGGCCACTTTCGAAAGAAATCCGTCACCGTCTGGCTATTGCCACACCTGACAGAATTATCGCGCATACGGAGTTACTGCACCTGCTCCAGCGACTTGACGACCTGGCAATGCAAACGTGGATGGATAATCTGTTGAGAGTTAGTAACAGCCTGAAATGGGGCTATACGTTCAGGTCTGAAAACACGGAACGGACAGACGAAATTGACGAACTCAAAGCGGAATTTAAACGCCTCCGGCGCGAGGTTTCAGACTTTAAACGGCAACTCAAAGACCTGAAAGTCATCTCAGAACGTGTCTAAAACGCTCTGTAAGCGTTTATAAGCTGTTTTTTTAGGATCTGGCTGAATTGCCAGTGTCTCACTTGGTGCTTTCCTGGTTTGTCCTAGGGGCCTTTTTAGCGTCTTCAGGTCCCGGATTACACCTAACACCATCTGGCGTATAGAATCGCCCATCAGCAGCAGGATCTGTACCTCCGTCACATCCAGGGATGCCGTCATTACCTCCAGACCCTCCACTGTGACCATCATCGGCAGCAAAAGAACAAGCAGGAAGAATAAAACATAAAAGCATCAAAGTATTACGAAATATACCCATAATTAAACTTTCCCTCCCTGAATGAGGGGTCCGCTTGGAAAAGGGAAAACATCCTACGCCAAGGCTATTTATTAACCAGTAAGGTGTCTGCAACTACGTTAATTGCAGCTGCTGTGGTGTTTCTGCGTCCGAAACCGAACGATTACGTACACCATTCTGTCTGCATGTCCGAAAGTGAGCAAAACCATAAACGGACAGACTGAACGTACCGTACATCACTTACGGTCAGGGGTTTCCGCTCAATGGAACGAAATCACCCGTTAAGCTTAAAACGCTTAACGTAGGATAATTTCCGAATTCCAAGCGGACCCCTGGTAGAGCTTGACCATGTTGACAGGCAGCTTTGAGCGAAGCGGACAATGACATTGTCCGCCAATTAATAACTTTCTGTTCATCCGCCTTATCAAAACAGCGATAGGGTCAGTGCAAGGCCATAAAAGTGGGTGTTCTGACACTTGAACTGCTCAATGTCGCTATGATGATGACGTCATAACAGCGGTAATGCCATATAACCCAATACCATACGCAAGGTGCGTAATCAGGCTTAACAAACGCGCCACCCATGGACGAGGTGTAAGGGAGGCAGCGATACCAAAGCCAAACGCGGGTTGCAAAATCAAGAACGGAGCAATCAAAGTTAACAAACCTGTCAACACACCCGTGGAGAGAGAAGGCTCATGGAGCCAACCCCTTCCGTTAAGCAAAAGCGGGATAACAGCAAAAATTATCCCGGTCAGATAATGGAATACCCAGCCAGTAAGATTCTCCCCACGTATCTGTGACGCTGAAAGAATGGTGTGATGCCTGAATTTTCCTTGTGGAAGCCATAAAATCCAGCGGCCTACCAGCGCATAATTCAATGGTGGAATTTTTAAAATGAGCTTTTGACATAACGACCACAGATCCATGACCAGTGTTGCGCCAATGCCCGTGATGACAGTTTTGAAAAAAATAATGATATCCAATGCTTACTCCTTCTTTTAAATGACATAATGATCAGTGTGCAACTTAAAGTGAGGTTTAAGTCAACAATGAAAGAACTGGATATCAGGGAAATCGCTGACCTTACCGGAGTTACCCCGTCAGCGTTGCGATATTACGAAAAGAAAAAACTAATCAAACCTGTTGGCCGTAACGGGCTAAGAAGGCAATACAATGAAAATGTTATCAATAAACTGCAATTAATCGCGCTTGGGCAGGCTGCGGGGTTTTCTCTTGATGAAATAGGCGCAATGTTTAGTGCAGAGAACAAACTCGCATTAGACAGCGTTCAGCTTCTTCAGCGAGCAACGGAGATCGATGGAACTATCCGCAAACTCCAGTTGTTAAGCCGGGGGCTGAAACATGTCGCATGTTGTACAAAGACTGAGCACTCCGAATGTGAAGAATTCAAAAAAATCGTATTCAGAGGGCTGCGACTCATCAGATAGATTATTTTAAAGTTCCCGGACATGCCCTACGTCCGCTTCTGGCTGTGAGTTCAACGGGTCGATGCAACGCTATCCTTAATCAAGGGGGACGTTGCTATGAAACGAAGAACGCGCATTTACTACACGCCAGAACAGA
>NZ_JABANZ010000021.1:0-31201 GCF_013074405.1 Erwinia sp. JH02 | reverse complement strand
ATCCCTGAATAACCTGACGCCGGAAGAATACAGATTGATGGCCGAAAACACGGAAATCTCAAAAAGTGCGTGGAACTAAAACGGGTGTGCTTACACGTAGATGAAGAGCTAATTGCAACGTACAATCCAGCGTTTGTTGAATGATACTTACATTTTTAGGGCGATTGAGTAGATATCGTAGCTAAGAGATGAAGCCCATTTGATAATTCCCTTTATTATGTTTAAGGCTTTAAAATGGGCTATGTTTGGAATGTTAAGGTAATGTCATCATATTCATTGTGATGCTGCCTTGAAATATGTATAACCACCTGAAACATCAGATGCAGCATCAGCGAGTAAAGCGCGCCCTTTAGTATCCTGCGCAAGTGCCGCATAGCTCTGTGCAGGCCATTCATAACGAACGTATGCTGAAGCAACTGCTAATCGAAAACGTAAACCTAAATCCCAACTCCTTAGCCAGCCAAGTTCAGGTAAGTGTGATGATAATAAGTCCTGCGCTTTCTGCGACAATTTGGATTTTAGAATTTTACCATGCAGATCATTGTAAATTCTCTGGATGACATTATGGCCTCCTTCACCTCCAGATTTAAAAGCGAGGACTGCAAGAAAACAATTTAAGAAGTCCGTTTGTGTTTCCCGAAGATCGTTGGACATGTTGGTTAGAGCTGCATCCCAGGGGGCTACGCCATTGGAGATAACGACTGGTGATAGCCAGCTAAGTTCATCGGCAATCTCATAGAGTAGACTCGCGCGTGAAACTATAGCCATAATCTCGGTTTTGAGTAGCAATTGAGGTCTACGGATCAACTCTTGTAACCAGGCTTCTGCTATTCCATTGCTTTTATCATTGACAACTGATATTACTTCGGCTGCAGCTTGCTCGGGAAAATGTTCAAACACGATATTTATAAGTGTCTTGTTGCTACGAGGCATCAAGAGAGCCATAAATTCAGTAAGCCCCGGAGTATTACAAGGAACCAACGGAAGTAGTTCTAGAAGCGCTGCGTCATCCAGATTGTGTGCGGAATTAGTCATAATTTCCGGTTTTATCTGAACCATAAGCTTACGAACATTTGGATATAAATGTGTTAGAGACCAGAATTCAGGTGTCTGAATAAGGTTGACTACAGTTTCAAATATCAACTTGCTTATCGGTTCTTCTGAACCGGCAGAAATTTCGACAAGTTGAAGAATTTCATCTGGCTTCTGAGGCCAAAAAGTTGCAAGTTTGGCGATGCCAACAGACGTAGGTGGGGGAAAGATACATGCACCCTCTCCCTCATGTTGCACAATAAATCGGATCAATTTAGCTTGTGCACGAGCTACTAATAACCCATCGACTAGATCCTGCTTCAAGAGCAGAGCATCATCTCGAGTAGGAAATGCATTTGTAATGACCTCGACTATACGTTTCGCTGAGTCGACTTGGGTACCATGATCAAGCATGTTGATTTCAACGAGGGGCTTAAATGAACCACGCTGTTTACGAACGTCTAAACCATAACGCCACAGGAAGGAGCGTAAAGACCCTTTAGCGCCTTTCCGAGCATCTTCAACTGCGGAAGATATCCAAGAAGGCACGGCATTGCCTTGTATTGGCGGTTCTATCTCATGTAACGATAGTGTCGCTTTGACGTCAAAACGAGTTGAACCTGAGGAGCGAAAGCTTCGAGCAGCAGCAGTTTGGAAACGAAAGTTACGTCTAAGTCGGGGCCACTGTTGCGACCAAACAGCAAACAGTGGGGCATCCAACTCGCCAGGCGATGTGGTTTCAACTGTTGCACTGTCTGTATTGTAAAGTGATTCCATTATCTTCTGAATGATTACATCATCTACTAACAAGCTAGATTCATCATTTCTAGTTAAGTTAATTTCGGCAGGTATACGGTAATGATCTATGTTCAGCGAGTTGTCCGGGCGAGTGACAATCGCCTGTAATACAGATAGATCCGTTATTGATTCGAGTAAAGATGGATTAATAAGTAGTGCATGAGTCCACACACAGCCCGGTCGGGGCATTTCGGGCGCGGGCCATGTGCGCATAAGCACGTAACGGCCAATTGTTGGTACTGGTAAACCTGTCCAGTATCCCTCAGAGAAACTAAAGACCGTTCCAGGCGCCAGATCGCTAAGTTCCGTAAGTAGCGAAGTTTCTGTACCTAAGGGTAGGGAGGTTGCTAGGAGTCTATGTCCGTCGTTGTAGCCAAATAGGCATTGATCAATTTTCATTCGTCCGCCGACATTAGCCAAACAAGGGGTTCGGTAAGGTCATGTCCTTCACCTTCCGGACCGACAATTTGAATGCGCCTACTCGGTGCCAGTTTTGCTATCTCATCGACGGCTGTATCATCGTTTAGATTCACCCCTTGGGCGGAAACCCCATACACTTGATGTTTGAAAAAATTACCATTTGATTTTAGAAACTGATCCACTAATGGCATATTAGCTGCGAGCCATTGCCGAGGGGTCAGACACATATCTCGTGTTAAATCCCACGCTGAAATCAAAATAGCAAGCCGCCGGCTGCGGGGCGCAAATGGGGGGCGAACAAGATCACTTAGCAACTGTACTATTTTTACTTGTGCAGGTAGAACTTTTGGCTCCCACTCTCGCAACGCTCCGGGAGCGACCGCCTTGATTGTTTCTGTCGATTTAGCCTCCTCCTTTGGAACTTCTAATGTGTCTTCGCTTGGTATCCTTGAATTGAGTTCATTGATTGAAAGCGTATCTTCTTTGACGTCTGCAGTAATGAAAAACAAAATGCCGTCTTCATCAATGAATCCATCGACGAATTCAGAGCGACATCTTCTTTCTTCAACCTGACGATCAAACGTTTCCCCAGCAAGGTCTGGAAAAACAACTGCACTAGATTGGTTGGTTTCACGATTACACAACTGAATTGTTACATTCATATCACCAATCTGAGAGGTCCTTGGTACAGGCTCAAAGGTACGCCAAGCCCCTGCAATGAGATTTAGGTATTGAAGATCTCCTCTGTACCCATCAAGTTTAAGACGACATGTCGTCTCATCAGCTCCAACTAGATGCCAAAGTGCCGCCAAAAAGGTGGTTTTGCCTGACGCCGGTAGACCCATAATTACGAAGTTAGAGTTCATTTAGCTGTCCTTCTCAACAGAAGCAGGTCAAACTCATTGGATAACGCTGGAATCTTGGGATTTTCGAACGCTACCGGGGGTACAGGTTTTAGCCAGCTTTTTAGCAAGAGGGCTAAACTGGATGAAGAGTTGGGCCCTGAATTCGGATCACGTGCGCTCGTTCTAAACGTTTCAACGTTGAATTTTCCGGCTAGCATCGTGATAACTGTTTGTTCAAAGTCTGATAATGCATTCCGTGCATCTTCTCTCGAACTATCTTCAAGTAAATCGCATTTGGTAGCGACAAGTTGAATCTTCGTATGCTTGGCAATACTTTCAGTTTCAACTAGTGCCCGAATGGTGTCTCTGACTGAGGCGAAAATTTCAGCACGTTTGCGAGCAGCTGCTACTCGTTCGCCGTCGATTATAAAAGCAATTACTGTTGCTTTACGTATTTCTGTCATCTCAATAGCGCGGTCCGGTTTGTCACGAACCTCACGATATACCTCACCAGCACGTTCAGAAATAAGAAGGTCCCGGCGTTGAGAATCGGAGTCATTAAAGAGGGCAAGATGAAAGAAGCGCAATCCATCCTGAGCTGACGTCCGAGGAGTATCAGGAAATAGCGCACCAGATTCTGCTCGTGTTTGAAAACTTTTTTTTTCAAACCCCAAAAGACTTAGACTATGACAGAAACAAGCATCGGCAAAAGGTCCACGTAGAAATCTTCCATATATTTCGGTGACGAGTGTTGTTTTCCCACCATTTCGCTCTCCGACAACTGCAATTATCGCAGCGGCTCTCCAGCGAAGGAATTGGTCTGCATCTTCCAAAGATAGCATTTCTGATGGTGGCAATGTTGTCCAGCCTTGATTTTGATCAGCAGCATGGATCTCCTTTGATTGTTCAAAGACGTCAATATCTGTATCGACTTCACCCTGCTCTTCTATCACAGTAATCGTCCTAATAGATGTTCACGATAAAGCTGCTCGGCCAATAAAATAGGTTCTAACTGTATAGAGGAGTCTAGGTAAGTCTTAGCTTGGAATCGCGAGTGCCAGACGCCGATTCCTATAGTTCGAGCTAATTCTATTGCCGAAGTTACAGGCGCTAGTAAAGCTGGCAGATGTACTTGAATTGGTAATTGTTCAAGGTCTTTGACCGTAAAACTATCAACAACTGCTGCTAATTCTCGCGTCTGTTGAGTTTTAGTTTTTTTGGCGGATGCAATTACTCGTTCTAGCATTGCTGGCATAGCAATTGGGCCAAATTCAGAATGAGTCGTTAATATTCCTAAATCGATAGCGCCAGTTAGTGCCGCTTGTTGAGGTGTGAAAGTGCTAAAGCTACGTTCAAATATTTTGCTATGCCCACCAATCAGCCACCAAAGCATTTGGCCTTCCTCACGCATTTGCTTAGCTTGACGATCAAACGCATTCAATGCAGTCGTAACTTGGCTTGAGGTTGTTTTAGCCGAATTCTGTGCTTCAGCTCGAATCTGTCCAAGGATCGTGACAAGTGTTGGCCACTCTTCGGGGGTATCGCCAAGCGCGGTGATTTGTTCACCTAGTTTTGGGGTTACCGTCGGCGAGATTTTTGTCGTGATTTTTTCTGGTGCTCGATTGTTCACTGAGAGGCGCGTAAAAGCCTCTTCCGCATCATTCATCAGCCAAGCCGATTGTTGCGGTGCGCGCAGCCCTCTGACCCTACCTACGCTTACAGCTAGAATTGCTATGGCGTTGTCGTTATTTATCAAATGAGCTAGGATTAACGATGATAGAACGCAAGTTTCGCGTTCATTATTCACAATACTAAAGCTTGCATCCTCTTGGGCAAACTCATCTCTGAACCAATCTAAATTGATCTCGGGACTGCCATAATAAACCGCCGCTAAGTCGAGAATCTGATCGTCAGTAATGTTGGCAACAATACGGTTGACAGGTTCTTGGCGAGAAATAATAGTCTGCGAGGTGGGCGCTAGGCCTGCCTCAGAGTAACGATCTGCGAATGTGAAGTTTGCCATTACCAGTTCATTTATCCTTGTTCTGCTTTAGTTACTGCATCGGCTAGTGCCTCGAGTTTTCCTCGCTCGTGTGCTCTAATGAATACGCGACGAAAACGTTCGTAGTCGGGTAAGCGCATATCCTCTTCTTCTAGTAACTCCAAGCGTCCGGCAATCTCTGACTTTTTGCTAAATGAAAGTTTGTAAAAACGGAGGCCAAGATCCCGGAGAGTATTCATCGTGTCTCCTTCATCAGTTGGCATTTCAGCAACTACAGGTATCGGCTTGGTATTTATTGCTCCGTCTTTGTTTGCAGTGGCTGCCGTTGGTAAACTCCAGCGATCCAGCCCTATATATTGCTCGAAAACTGGGGATTTCCTATCCATTTTAGCCTGAAAACCGCCTGGAGCTGTCTGCCAAACTCTTACATGAGCTTTGACATGAAGTCTCCGGTTTTCATGCCCACCTTCGACCGATAATTCGATAAGATTATAGCCGGGTTCCCAACCAGCTTCACGACGATCCGGATTTGCTGCGCTAGCTGTTAATCTCACATAATCACGGTTAATGTCTATTCGATTCATGTGAACATGGCCAAAGATCTGTATTGGGGCCACATCATTGAGATGATCCTCAAATTCTCGTCTCTGCCTTAGCCATGACAGATGATGGTGCGTTACAACAAGATTTACGACTCCATCGGTACGCATAATCTGCATGCTTGCTGGGTCGACAAATAAATCACCTTCTTGATCATAGCCGCTTGATAAAAAAGCACTATTTAATCCCCATAATCGAAGCGTTGAGCCATCATTGAGAGTAAGATCCCTCGTTGCACGCGTTCTTTCTGGTGGTAGCAAATCGCAAAAAAACTGTAAAGCAAACTGGTTGTAGTTATCAAGGCTCTCATAGAGCATCCGCTGAGTTTCTGGATGACTCATTTGGATGGCGATTTCGGCACTCGGATCATTAGCGGCTTTGATGGCTTTATGAGCTAACTGAACATAATAACGATCTGCAAGTGATCGAACAACGTCATGATTTCCAGGCACAACAAAAACTGAGGCCATTGAACAACCACAAACATCGCAGAGTGTAGCGAGCCATTGAGTCGCGAAGTTAAATTCATCAGGATCGCCAGCAAACGCAATATCACCAGAAATGATAATCACATCTGGAGGGCCTAGCATAGCGCATTGGTTCTCTACGTCACGAACAAGCTCATTTCGAAGATGGACGTTGGGGTCTTGCGCTGTACTGACCTCAGACCTTCGAAAATGGATATCGGATAAATGAAGTATGAGCAAAATACCACTCCTGTGAAATTTTACTAAATCTTACAAAATATTGGCGTGTTGCGAAACTGAATTTAGCCTAATAAATAACTTTCCTTGGACTGGCCAGTAAACCGGAGCCGCGAACTCACTGTCATGTTACGCCACGCAGTTTGCCGAATAATGCCTCCCCGGTGATACGATTCCTGCTGTACGCTTATCCTGCTTAAGTATCCCGTAGTGTAGTTAGGCTGCTTTCTCTCATTATTGACATATTACTCACTAAGTAGTTTATTATTTGTTGCTTTGTTAAACTAAAGGTGAATTTATGTCATCAAAACTAAACTGGCTTTTGCAGAACACTGCGCCGGGCTCTTTGGTGTTACAGTCTTGGCTGACCAAAAACGGCATAAGTCCTTCTTTAGCCAATAAGTATATGCACAGCGATTGGTTGAAAAAGCTACGTGCTGGTGTATACGTGCGGCGTGGACGCGAGCCTCAGTGGAGCGATGCTGTCTTATGCTTGCAAAATCAGCTGGGGCTTTCTGTGCATCTTGCGGGGCTTACTAGCTTGGCCTATCAGGGACGCTCTCATTATCTTCACTTAACACGCCAGGCAATATGGCTTTGTGTAGAAGATAAAGTTTCATTACCAAAGTGGTTCAAAGAATTTCCCAATGTCGAGTGGCTATTACTTTCGAATCAGAAGCTCAGTACGCATGACGAAAAATATCTGACAGAGGTAGAAATTAAGGGAGAGCGGTTGAAAGCGAGTTTGCCGGAGTTAGCTGCTTACGAGGTTGCTAATGCAGTACCTGGTTCGCTTTCATTTGAGCACTCAGCGGAGCTGTTTCAGGGGTTGGTAAATCTGAGTCCACGTAAAGTCGAAGTGTTGTTGCAATCCAGTCGCGCAGTGAAAACTAACCGGCTTTACCTGTTTCTGGCCGATCACTATGCTCATGCATGGGTTAAGCGAATAGATAAAGCCAACATTGATTTGGGGGCCGGGAAACGGCAGATCGTATCTGGTGGCAAGCTGGACCAAAAATATCAGATCACTGTTCCAGAGAGTTTTGTTAGTAAAGGGATCTCACATGGATAAGCAATCACCTTATTATCGGCAAGTTGCGTTGCTGCTAAGTGCATTACCTGTTGTGGCATCAGAGCGATGCTTTGCACTTAAAGGTGGGACGGCAATTAACTTGTTTGTTCGTGATTTTCCACGGTTATCGGTTGATATCGATCTGGCTTACATTCCGCTGGAAAGCAGAGATGTGGCGTTGCCAAATGTTCGGGCTTCTTTGACGCGTATCGCTGAAATACTGCAACAACAGGCTGATATTTCGGCGGTACTACAAACGAATAATCCTGATGAAATGCGCATTGTTGTTTCTTCTCAGGAGGCACAGATAAAGATAGAAGTTTCGCCTGTTGCGCGAGGCACACTGTATCCCCCAGAAGAACGTGATGTCGTTGAAGCGGTAGAAGACGAATTCGGCTTTGCTACTATTCAGGTTGTATCGCTTGCCGATCTCTATGGTGGGAAGCTTTGCGCTGCGCTGGATAGGCAACATCCTCGTGATTTTTTTGACGTCAAAATGCTACTCGAAACGCAAGGCATTGATCGCCAGATCTTTAATGGTTTCATCACCTATCTACTGGGACACCCACGCCCATTATCAGAGGTGCTTAATCCCCGCTGGAAAGATATTTCTGAGCTATATGCGAATGAATTTAACGGAATGACATTCGATGCGTTGCCTTTGGAAGAACTCAATGCGATACCTAACTTAATGGTTACTGCTCTCAAAGCACAATTCACCCAGCGGGATTATGATTTTTTGATGTCTTTCAAAGGTGGTCAACCAGACTGGAGTCTAGCTCCTGAAGATCAGATTCAGCATCTACCAGCGGTTAAGTGGAAGTTGCAAAATATCGGGCGCATACCAAAAGATAAACATCCTCACGCATTGGCTAAGCTTGAGGCGGTTCTTGGCGAGTGGATAAAGTAGTTTAGAATTTTATCTTTACATTCACCTTTGGTGTCACTGTACGGTGTTTTGTAAACTGCACGTGCTAATCTGTCAAAGTGCAGCAGGGTAGTAACAACAGATAAATCAATTGGTTATAAAAGTGTAGGTTAAAACGTAGGTTTTTTTGATTTTGTCATAATAATCTTTATTTATCAGTATCCACACACCAATGCATCATCGGCGTGTGCGAGGATAAATTTTCGGTGTTGTTCATCAGGTGGAATGCTCCAATCCATTGAAAATCCTTGCCATATCAAACAGTAACTATGATGAAGCATCCTGGCAAGGAGATGGCTGATAGGGGTGAAAACCGGGTCTTACGCGCACATGACGGCATGACAGGCATCAGGATATGTAATGTGACTATATTATCCCAGCGGGTCACGCGCTGTCACAGGTAAAAATTGAAAGCATCCCGCAAACTGCGCAGGAAAAGGCGCATTGATTTATTGCATGACTTCTTCTTTTTCATGTCAGAATGTAACTATTATTTCACACATGGGATGGTGTCATGGATGAGCTTCTGCTCTTTGCCGGGCTGGTTGCTGTATTCACCGTAGTCGTACTGCCAATAATGGTGATGATTTCACTGTCGCGCAGCAAACGTAATGAGCGTGAGCTGGTGCAACTCAAACAGACGGTCACCCAGTTACAGCAGAAGCTGGCGAAATGGCAGCGGGGTGAAACCTCCGTCGATGATGCACCGAAACGGGTGGTGCCGACGGAGGCATCGGCCAGGGCGGGCGAGGAACGCCTCCGGCAAGAAGCCCCTACTGTCGCCGTGCAGAACACGAAAACCCCCTCTGTCACTCCGGTTCGCGTTCAGCCTCAACCGCATGATAAGCAGCCTGATAGGGTCTCGGGCCTGCTTTCCGGCCTGCTGGCCTGGTTTATGAAAGGCAACCCGCTGGCGAAACTGGGCGTGCTGTTGATGTTCTTCGGTTTGGCCTATCTGCTCAAATATTCGGTTGAGCGCGATATGCTGCCCATCGAGTTGCGCCTGGCGGGTGCCGCGCTCGCTAGCCTGGCGATGCTGGGGCTGGGTTGGCGGCTCAGGACAAAACAGTCACTCTACGCGTTGATCCTGCAGGGCGGGGCGGTGGGAGCACTTTATATTACGGTGTTTGGTGCCTTCCGGTTGTATGCCTTGCTACCCCATTTGCTGGCCTTTGCCCTGATGCTGGTGATCTGTGCCGCCAGCGTGGGCCTGGCCGTACTGCAACGCGCCCTCAGTCTGGCAATGCTGGCCAGTATCGGCGGTTATCTTTCTCCCCTGCTGCTGTCTACCGGCGGCGGCAGTCATATCGCGCTGTTCTCCTATTACCTGCTACTGTCGCTGGGGATTCTGGCGATCACCGTCTGGCAGCCCTGGCGGCCGCTTAATCTGCTGGGCTTTGCCTTCTCCTTTGGCGTGGCGGGATTGTGGGGCCTGAAGGATTATCAGCCAGAATTTTACCTGAGCTGCCAGCTGTTCCTGATCGCCAATATGGTGATTTTCGGCGTGTTGGCTCTGGGGTTATCGCTGCGCGGACAGGTGAAAGGCGAGAAGGTGATCGATGGCATACTGCTGTTCGGGCCGCCACTGGTCGGCTTTGGCATGCAGTACCACATAACGCAGCACTGGGCGTTTGGTCCGGCCTTCTCCGCGCTGGGCTTTGGTCTGGCTTATTTGCTTTTGGCCTGGGTCGCGTTGCGCCGCTATCCTGCGCTGGGGCGGCAGCTGGCCGTTGCCGGGCTGGCGTTAGGAGGCGTGTTCACCACCCTGGCGATCCCGCTGGCACTCTCTGCACAATGGACGTCAATGGCCTGGGCGCTGGAAGGGCTGGGTATCCTTTGGCTGGGGCAGTCGCAGCGCCAGTCACGTGTCAGCTACAGTGGTACCGGATTGCTGCTGCTGGCTCTGGGTTCCGCGCTGATGGCCTGCTTCAATGGCATCTATGCTTTCTCCTTCAGTCTGATATTTGCCGTACTGGCTCTGACCTGGCTCGGTGGGGCCTGGCTGTGGCGTAACGCGAACAACGTGGTGTCGCGCGTGCTGCTGTGCGGCGGCATTCTCTGGTGGCTGGCGGCACTGATCGGTGGGCTGGCAGCCACACCTGTCCCGGATGATGACTTCCTGTTCCCGCTACTGGGGCTTATTGCCCTGTCCGCCGTTGCCTGGCATCTGGCCAGCCGACGTTTTGCCTGGCCTGAACTGGGTTACATGCCGTGGCTATTGTGGCTGGCTATGCTGCTGGTCGTGCTTTATCAACAGGTGATCGATAACTCCCTGCTGGCGGCAGGTTGGCTCAATCTGGTCTGGCTGCCAGTGCTGAGTGTGGCTTACGCACTGTTGAAGCGGGAAGAAGGCAGACTGAAACCTCTGATGCTGGAACAGGGGTTGCATTTATCGCTGTTCTGGATGCTGCTGACGACAGGGATAGAGGTCTGGCGTATCACGGATAAGCTGCCGTGGGGCATGGATGAATGGCGTATTGCTGTACTGATGGTATTTATCGCCGGGATTATTCTGCTGATGCTGTGGGCGCTACGCCGGGGGCTCTGGCCGTTTGCGGCTCATCAACGTTTATATAGCACGTTGGGGCTGCTGCCGCTGGCACCCTGTGCGCTGTTATTGCTGCTGCTGGGTAACCTGCATGACGGCGTTATGATTGACTGGCACTATCTGCCCCTGCTCAACCCACTGGAAGAGGGCGCACTGGTACTGATATTTGCACTTTTACTGTGGGGCGGGCTGCTGCGTGACCGTTTTGCCGCTGTGCTTCCGTGGTGTGATTTCGCCTTGCGCCTGGCCGCGGTAGCCCTGCTGTTCTGGTGGGGCAATGGTCTGGTGATGCGTTTGCTGGCTCACTACGGTGCTATTGCGTGGCAGGCAGAAGCACTATGGTCATCGCGTCTGGTACAGACCACCTTTGCGCTGCTGTGGATGCTGACGGCACTGATGATCATGCTGTGGTCAACGCGATGCCGTGATCGCCAGGGTTGGTTTGGCGGAGCAGGTCTGCTGGGTGTGGTAATTATTAAATTAATTCTGGTCGACAGTGCGCATGGCGGTGGCCTGGCGCGTGCAGTGGGCTTTATCGGTGTGGCAATCCTGGTGCTGATTGCCGGGTATTTTTCACCCCTGCCACCGAAAACCGGACATAAAGAGGATGCTGTGACAGTCAATGAGGGAAAACATGAAGAGTAAGTTGAGTCACGGACTGTTGTTGGCCGCACTGTGCCTGTCAGCCAGCGTGAGCGCGAAGACGGGCGAAGCGCCGAAGGATTATGCTTATGGTCTGCCGCTGACCACCCAGGGCTCTGAGCCGTTCTTCAAAGTCGCATTGCCTGGCGATGTGTACCAGCAAACGGCCTGGCCCGATATGCGCGACCTGCGGGTGTTTAACAGCCAGGGTGTGACGGTGCCGTTTGCTCTCTATTCGACAGAGACCCATGAGACGCAGAGTCAGACCTGGCCGCTCCGCGTCTTCCCGCTGGATAATCCGCAGCGTGGAGCCAGCGGTCAGTCGCAGATCACAGTGAAAGCAGCCAATGGGATTGAGGTGACGCTGCCCACAGAGGGCGAAAAATCCTCAGGACGCAGTTTGTTGCTGGAAGTGCCGCAGGAGGGGGAAGACTTCTATCCGAGGCTAAGTGGGTTGAAACTGACCTGGACGCGTTTGCCGCAGAACTGGCAGGCGCGGGTCAGCGTGCTTTACAGTCAGGATCTGAAAAGCTGGGATACGTTGAACGACGATGCGCCGTTGATGGATCTCACCTCTGGCAGCGATCGGCTGTTGCTGGATACCATCGACCTGCCTTATGACCGCCGTACCCCGCGTGCGCGCTACCTGATGTTGGTGTTTAAAGATGATGCGCAACCCGCGAATCTCGACCTCAGCGCTATCACCGGGATTGAGAAGTCGACAAACCCGTTACCGCGCTCGCACTACGTGACCCTGGCGCCGACAGTAAAAACGCTGTCAGAGAGTGAAGCCGAATACAGCTGGTCATCGTCGCAGCCGTTCAGCCGGGTGAGTATTAAACCTGCCCAGAGTAATGCGGTGTTACCGCTGGAAATTGATTACCGCAGCAGCGCGCAGGACAGCTGGCATCCGCTGGGCAAACAGGTGGTTTATAGCCTGGGGGAAAGCGCCTCCGTGCCGCTGGTGCTGCAGGGGGAGCTGATTCAGGCGATCCGGGTTAAAGGCATTAACCAGCAGTGGAGCGGGATGCCACCGCTGGTCAGTGGGGAGCGCGAGGTGCGAAAGCTGGTGTTTAATGCTCAGGGCAGTCCACCGTTTATGCTGGTGTGGGGCAATAAGATTGCCGCAGCGCAGGCGATAAGTCTGGATACGCTGATCCCACCGGAAACCAATCGCTGGCTGGTTCTGCCTGATGCCGGAACCACGTCATCAATACAAACCCTTGGGGGACGGGAACGATTAACCGCCACTGCCGGGGCAGAGAAAAGCGAACTGTGGCAGAAAGGGCTGCTCTGGGCGCTGTTAGTTATTGGCGCAGGTGGCCTTGTGATGCTGGCATTGAAGGTCTGGCGCGAGGTGCAGCGCCAGCCGAAATAGTCTGCCGGGGCGTATCAGGGCAGCGGCATGACGGGGCCCGGAAACAGGTCAGGTCATGTTTCTTAACAATAATTTCTGCGGTGTCTGACCGACATCACATTATTATCGCAAGTAACTGTGTCGGAACCATCTTGCTGCGGGGATCTCTAAGTATTATCGGGCATTGATGGGACCGGCTGATGATGGATTATCGCCATATTTATATTTGTTGATTTCGCAGCTGATTGCTGCCAGATAGCCTAATTTTTGGAGAAAGTATGCGTAAGTTGAAAGTGGTACTGTGTTCTGCGCTGTTCTCGGCTGCGGCGTTATCCAGCGTCCCTGCCGCCTGGGCGGAAGGTGAGCAGAGTGCAGAAGCGGCCCCTGAAGTACAGGCACCTGCCGTTCAAACCCCGGAAAGCCAGAACTCGTTGTCGCAGGATCCACCGGCTACCGCCCCACAAACGAACCCGAACGACCCTTACGATCTGCAATACTTCTTTGCTGATTTTAAGCGTTTTGCTATTGGTGATGTGGTGCCTGAAGTCTACCGCACTAAACAATATGAAATCGTTCAGTGGAAGGTGCGCCACCTGCCAGCACCGGAAGCCGATAGCCACTGGACTTATATGGGCGGCAACTACGTGTTGATCACCAACGCGGAAGGAAAAATCCTGCAGGCGAAACAGGGTGAGATTTATTATAAGCGCTAATTGTTTCCCCTGACTCCCGCCAGCCCTGGCGGGACGATAACATCTGTTCGTCCCCTGACGTGGAGTGGTACTGAAGGTGCCACTCTTGTCTCACCCCTCGCTAACGTAAATTGACATATCTTTAAGTATTACTTCTTTCCTTTCTTATTCAATAACCTGTGTGATTATTACTCTCGTTTTTAACGTGTTTTTTGTCATGCACTTCGTGTGAGATGCAAATATTAATTGATAATCATTATGATCTGTAAAATAATTATCATTAACATTACGATTAATAACTTATTGATCTTACTTGCACTCTTATGAGTCAGCGCAGAGGCAGGTCTGCTTCGGGTGTCGCCTGATTTGTTTATCAGATCCGCGCTTCACCTGACCCAGGTCATTTGTCTGACGGATGCAGGCGATCAGGAGAAAGGCGCAGTGAGTCACCCACAGTCCATTACCGCAAACGTCATGCCCCCTTTTACGGCGCGGTATGCCTGGCGTATGCCGGTGTTTGTCGTGGTGTCGCTACTGCTGCATCTGGCGCTGATTGCCAGTTTTTTGCGTAACGATAATGTGCCTGCGTTATTAATGGCTGGTGCTGAAGGCGGCGTGGTGGCAATGACGATGGTTAGCGTGGCCAGCCACAGATTGCCCGTGGCCCCGACCGCTGAACCGCTGACGGAGCCTGCGCCGCAGGAAAAAACAGAGACGGAATTGCCTTCCCGGGCGATAAAAATGCCTGCGTTAGCCCAGCCTGACGCAGTGATTAAACTGCCTGCGACTAATGAGAAAAAACGTGAGAGTGCGCCACGAAAAGTGGAAAAGCCGCAGCAGAACGCCGTTCGTGAAGTACCAACTGCGCGGCGGGTAGAGCGCCAACCACAGAGCCCGTCGCAGGCGGTTAAACCGGCCCAGGCTCCGATCGCGAAAGCGACAGATACGTCCGGCAAGAAGACGGCGCAGACGAATACGGCCGCAGGGGCCGCCAGCAGTGTCAGCGCGGCGAGAACCGGCAGCAGCGACAGCGGCCGTGCGCAGGTGGGGGCGGGAAGCAGCGCAACGCAGAATGTGAAAGCCTTACATCGCCGGGTGAATTACCCGCAGCGTGCTAAAGCGATGGGCGTGGAAGGGCGCGTAAGAGTGAAATTCAATATTACCGCCAGCGGTACGATTACCGATGTGCGCATATTGTCCGAAACACCGACCGGCGTATTTGCTGCCGCGATCGCCAAAGATATGTCCCGCTGGCGTTATCAGACCCAGGCGGAAGTGAACGATCAAACGGTCACCATCGTTTTCAAATTAAACGGCCAGGTTGAGCTGGAAAAATAAATAACCATTTTCATTATGTATCTTATACCCAAAATAATTCGAGCCCTTATAAGGAGGCTTGACGTATGACGGGTTTATTTATCTCTGGGGAAAGACGTGAATAAAAAACTTGGCCTGATAATGGCCGTTTCGTTATTGCCTGCCGCCACCTGGGCGCAGCAGGACGATAGCCTGACGCAACAGCAAACCAGCAGCAAAAAAGAAACACAGCAGGAACAGGACGCAACAGAGACAGAAGATACGATTCTGGTGCGCTCCACGCCAACCAGCCAGTCGATGGGCACGCAAATTCTGACGGCAGAGCAGATTAAGCAGTTTCCCACCGCCAACGGCAGTATTACCGAATTGCTGAAGCACAATCCCAATGTGCGCTTCTCTAATACCACGGACAGCAGTAATACCCCTGGCGAACTGGCCCCGGAGAATGTTTCATTCCACGGTGAGAAGTTTTATAACAACAACTTTATGATTGATGGGTTATCGAATAATAACACCATCAATCCCGGTGCGAACGGCGGTGAGTTGAGCAACACGCCCGACGGTTACAGCCCCACCGACCTGCCTGCAGGCGGTACGCAGTCGTTCTGGATTAACTCTGAGCTGGTGGAGCAGCTGGAAGTGTTCGACAGCAACGTGTCGGCCAAATACGGTGACTTTACCGGCGGCGTGGTGGATGCACGTTTAAAAGATCCCAATTTAGAAAAAGCCTCCGGAAAAATTTCTTACCGCACCACGCGCGACAGCTGGACGCGATACCATATTGACGCCAGCGATGCCGAAGCCTTTGAACTGGCCACCGAATTGACGCAGCAGCCGAAGTTTAAAAAAGAGTTTTACTCGTTTAGCGCTAATCAGCCGCTAAGCGATAAGGCCGGGTTTATCTTTGCCTATAACCGTCAGAAGTCGACGATCCCTAATTATCATACCTGGCTCGAAGAGTGGCACGATCAGGAACGCCTGGCCGAAACTTATTTACTGAAAGGGACCTATCTGGCCGATAACGGCGACATGTTCCGCCTGACCGGTATGTATTCTCCGCATGAGTCGAAGTATTATCGCAAGGATGTGAAGAACGGCGGTTATACCAATACCGGTGGTGGTTACCGTGCCAATATGGAATGGGAGCATAATGCTGACTGGGGGAAAATGACCAGCCTGGCGGGCTATCAGTTTGAGCAGAATAAAATCGATCATGGCGCTGATACCTATCAGTCCTGGCGCCGTTATAACAGAGCAACCAATTTTGTATCTGATACGATTAACTGGAGTAGCGGTACACCGGGAGCGAATTTCCAGAGTGCCTATATAGGTGGTTATGGTTCCTTTGCGACTGAGAAACGTACCACGACGCTGAAACAGGACTACGAACTTAATCCGCTTAATCTGGCAGGATTACAGCATCAAATTGATCTTGGCTGGCAGGTCGATGTTTACAGTGCCCGCTACCAGCGCTTTCGTGATGTATCGTTGTCGCGTGGCACCGTTACTGTTTCTGCGAATACCGTTTGCCAGTCCGGGGATGATTTCTGCATCGACGGTGAGCAGTATTATAAAAACGTGACGCTCTATCCTGCCCGCGAAGTGGAAGGCAACTACACCAACTATGCGCTCTATCTGCAGGACAGTATGAACGTCGGCAATCTGGAAGTGACGCCGGGTGTGCGCGCGCAGTATGACGACTTCCTGAAAAACCTGACGCTGGCCCCGCGCTTTGCTGCCTCCTATGATGTGTTCGGTGACCGTACCACCCGCGTATTCGGTGGGGCGAACCGCTACTACGGGCAGAATCTGCTGGCCTATAAACTGCGATCCGGTATCAGCTCCTACTCTATCCGGACCCGCGCCAATGCCGGTGCCGCCTGGACTGACGGTGAGGTGCGTACCGCATCCATTGATTATGATATCTCCGATCTGAAAACGCCGTACAGCGATGAGCTGTCGCTGGGGGTCTCTCAGCGCGTGGCGGATACGCTGCTGACGGTGAAATGGACCGGGCGCAGCGGGCAGGACCAGTTTGGCCGTAAAACGATTACCAATGATGAAGGCAAGCGTTACTACGTGCTGGATAACAACGCCAAAACCCAGGGCAGCACTTTCTCTCTCACCGCGGAACCGATCAGCCCGACCCACTTTGCCTGGGCCGACCTGAGCTGGTCACTCGGCGCCAGCTATGTGAACAATAAGTCCAGCTCCCAGGCTTACTACGATTCAGGCAGTGGCGAGGATGATGAAAAGAAAGTGATCTTTGATGGCCGCCTGATGGAAAGAAGCGAAATGGATGCGCTGGACTTCAACACGCCGTGGAACGCCTTCGTTAACCTCAACACCTATTTCCCGGCGCTACGCCTGAACTGGAATCAGAATTTTGGTTATACCGCTGGCTATAACGGTTACACCACCGTGACAGTCAGTTGCCCGGATGCGAACAGCGCCTGCGGTAGCTACGAGGGGAGTGCCACTGAATACCAGAAAACCAAATACAAAGATTACTTCACTTACGACTGGCGCTTTAACTACACCCAGCCGCTGTACAAAGATCAGAGCGTGGATCTGACGCTGGACGTGATCAACGTGCTGGATAACGTGATTGAAACCTCACAAACCACCGGGGCAAATACCAAAACGGTGACCTACAAAACCGGGCGGCAGTTCTGGCTGGGCGTAGCCTACAACTGGTAACTCTTCACCAGGGCAGGTCATCCGGTCTGCCCTGTTTGTCAGCACACCGTGAGTGCGTGCTTGCGTACTCCGGCACAGGAAAAATGCAATGAAGCAATGGCGTCAATTCAGCGGGCTGGTGGCACTCCTCAGCCTGCTCTTTTCTTTCAGCAGCGTGCGGGCGGCAGAGCCACTCAGCCCGCTGCCTCAGATCACTCAGGGCGTTCTGGATAACGGCCTGCGTTACACGCTGGTGCCGCTCAGTGGCCAGAAACAGCGGGTGGATGTGCGCCTGAGCGTCGACGTGGGGTCGATTGATGAGCAGGACGATCAGTCCGGCGTGGCGCATATGCTGGAGCATATGGTGTTCCGTGCCAGCGCGGCTTACCCGCAGGGCGTGGCGACGCAGCTGCACCAGCAAGGCTGGGTGCGGGCGCAACACTATAATGCGATGACCAACTACGAACGCACGCTGTATATGATGAGCCCGCCGGGTGGTGCAAAGGATCTGAACAGCGCCTTTCAGGCATTGAGCCAGATGGTAGGCCATGCGCGCCTGACGCAGCGCGATCTTGATGACGAACGTCGCATCATTCTGGAAGAGTGGCGCGGCAAGTTGGGTGTGGCAACACGGATGAACCAGCAGCGCGTGCAGGCTATTCGTCACGGTTCGCGCTACCCGGAACGTCCAACTATTGGCACTGAAGCCTCGATTCGGACAACGCCTGCCAGTACCCTTCAGCAGTTCTATCAGCGCTGGTATCACCCCGGCAATATGCGCCTGCTGATTATCGGTGATTTTGCACCGGCTGAGGTGGCAGCAGAAATACACCGGGCCTTCGCCACACTGCCTGCCGGCACTGTCCCGGCACGCGATTATTATGAGCCGCCGCTGAAACCGCAGTTAAAAGTGGTACGTCTGCAAGACAGCGAGAGCGGCAGCAGCCAGGTGTCTTTGGTGCTGCGTTTTAATCCCGGACAAACCACGCTGCGTGAGCGGCTGACCAGCCAGATTGCGCTGTCAGCCTGGAGCCGCCAGATGCGCCGTCAGAAGTCTGATCTGCCGGTGGAGGTCAGCAGTCTGGTGGTGCGGAAATCCGATATCGGTAAAACGACCCAGGCGCTGGGCCTGTTTGCCGATGTGATGCCCGATGGTCATGCCGCCGCGCTGACGGTGCTACTGCGTGAGCAGGAGCGTATGCGGCGCTATGGCTTGAGTGATGTGGATATTGCGGCAGTGAAGCAGGATATCCGCGACGTCGCTCAGCGTATGGCGGGCAAAGAGGAGCAGCGCGAGTTTGCCGACTGGGTGCAGCAGATTGCGACCGTCTGGGCACAGGACAAGCCTTATACCGGCAGCCAGCAGCGCGGCCGTCAGGCGCTGATGCTGTTAGACAGCATTGATAATCAGCAGGTGAATGCACTGTTTCAGCGCTGGTTAAGTCTCCCGGACCGTCTGGTGCAGTTCAGCGTCCCCGGGCTGACGCCTTTCACTCTGCCGACGGTTCAGGCTGTTTTACGCCAGGAGCAGCAGTTGAAAAAGGCGCCGCTGGCAGCGCCAGAACGCAGCGTGGATCATACCGTGATGGTGTTGAACGCTGTTAAGGCGCGGGGGGCACGTACGGCGGTGAAAACCTGGCCCGCGCAGCAGGTGGAGCAGTGGACACTGAGCAACGGCGATCGCCTGGTCTGGCTGCGTACGCCGCTGGCAGGAGATAAGGTCTGGTTATCCGGCAGCAGTGTGGCTGGCTTCCGTTCACAGGGGCTGAACCCGTGGCAGGCGCAGCTGGCGGCACAGTTGGTGGGTCAAAGTGGCCCGCAGGGCTGGCAGAGTGAGCAGCTACAGGCGTGGAAACAGCAGCGATCGCTGTCACTGTCCGTTTCTCAGCAGGCTGAAGCATTGCAGTATTCCGGCCAGAGTTCGCGGAGTGAGCTGGAAAATCTGCTGGCGCTGAGCCATGCGCTGCAGGTTGAACCGGGTATTGATACCCGCATCATGAAAGACAATATGATGCGTCTGGCCCGTCAGCAAACAACGCAGAGACAAACGGTACAGGATAGCCGTGCACGACAGATCCGTCTGTTGCGCTATGGTCAGCCAGGGTGGCAGGCACCGGATGCACAAGCGTTAAAGCAACTGGAGTCCACCACCTTACTGCAGCAGTGGCACATCACGGCATCGGCCCCGGTCACCTGGTATTTACTGGCTGATATGCCATCTGAACAACTATTGCCACTGGCAGAGCGTTATCTGGCTTCCATTCCGCGCGCGCCGATGAACGCCACCGCGCCTGAGTTGCCGCGTACAGGGCGTTTTGATGCCCACGTGGCGGTGAATATCGAACCCCGCGCCGAGGTCAAAGCCTGGAGCTTTACGCCCGTCAGCTGGTCGCCACAGGCCGCCGTGCAGGTGAGTATTGCGCGTAATCTGGCGAATCAGGCGCTGAAAAACAGCCTGCGTGACGATGCGCTGGGGATTTATCGCCTGCAAATGAACAGCGAGCTGTCGGACCTGCATCAGCGTATCGAAACGGAAGTGACATTTACCAGCTCCCCGCAGCGGGCGCAGGAGTTGTGGCAGCGGGCTGAACAGGTGCTTGCGCAGCTTCCAGAACAGATCACTCAGCAACAGGTGGATGAACAAAAACACCTCTTTATCCGTGCTGAAAATGCCCGTAAGCAGGATATCACCACGCTGCAACGCCGCCTGGAACTCAGTTATCGCCACTTCGACGATCCGCGTTATCTGAGCGACGTGGCGCAGCTCGCCGACAGCATTACCCTGGCGGGTGTGCGTGAGGCCGCGGGTCACCTGTTGAGTGCCGATAACCGGGTGCTCCATATTTCTCTGCCGCAGCAGGGTAAACCATGAAGAGGGTTGCCGAACAATTCTGGGCGCTGTGTCGGCCCTTCTGGGGTAACCGCCGCAGCTGGCAGGGCTGGCTGCTGATTGCTGTGATTGTGGCGATGGGGGGGACCATCGTCTGGCTTAACGTGCTGTTTAATAGCTGGACGAAAAGCTTTTATGACGCGCTGGGGGCGTATGACAGCGGGCTGCTCTGGTCGCTGATCAAAGATTACTTTGTCTATATCGCGATTTATATCGGGGTGTTTGTCTATCAGGACTGGTTTACTGAGCTACTGATTATTCGCTGGCGTACTGCGCTGACGTCAGAGCTGGTGGACAGCTGGCTGGCAAAGCGGGCGTTCTATCGTATGTCGCTCACCGGAAATACCGACAATCCCGATCAGCGTATTGCGCAGGATGTGGAGCTGTTTGTCGATAAAACCGTCAGTCTTACGGTCAATTTCCTCATCGTAGTGGCGCAGCTGTTCTCGTTTGTCATCATTCTCTGGCAGCTCTCCGGCGTGCAGCATTTCACGCTGTTGGGTCGCGAGTGGGTGATAAAAGGCTATCTGGTATGGGTGGTGCTGATTTATACGCTGGTGGGCAGCCTGGTGACGCATCTGATCGGGAAAAAATTGCACGGTCTGAACTACCATAAACAGAAGGCGGAAGCCGATTTCCGCGCCTCGCTGCTGCGTAAGCATGACCATGCTGAACAGATTGCACAGTATGGTGGTGAACAGCAGGAAAAACGCCACCTGACGCGTAATTTTATAGCCATTGTGCAGAACTGGCGCTCACTGATGAATGCTAAGCGTAACCTCGGTTTATTTACCACGGGCTATATGCGCATCAGCCTGATTGTCCCGGTATTTGCTGCTTTGCCTGTATTTCTCAGTAAAGCGGTGACGCTGGGCGGATTGATGCAAATACGCAGTGCCTTTGGTCAGGTACATAGTGGCCTGAGCTGGTTTATTCGTATGTACCATGAGCTGGCGCTGTTGTCGGCCAGTATGCAACGTCTTTCCCAGTTTCGGGCGGAAATCCAGGCGCACCAGACGCAGCAGGCACCGCCACCGACGGGGCCAGCGCTGAACGTCCGCGATCTCTCTTTGACTACGCCGCAGGGGCAGCCGCTGATGCGTAATGTGGTATTGCAGTGTGTACCCGGTAGCTGGAGCAAGCTCTCTGGTCGCAGCGGATTGGGCAAGTCGACGTTGTTGCGTACCCTGAACGGCTTGTGGCCTTATTACGATGGAGAGTGGCAGGCACAGGAAGGGCGCAGTTTGCTGCTGCCGCAGCAGAGCTATCTCGGGCAGGGGACGCTGGCGGAGATTCTCTGCTATCCGCAGCCACCGTTGCTGGATAGCGCATTCCTGAGGGATGTGTTGGACAAGGTCGGGTTGTCGGCCTGGTGTGACAAGCTGGCGGAGCAGCAGAACTGGGATCGGGTATTTTCCGGCGGTGAACGCCAGCGGCTGGCGTTTGCCCGTGCGCTGATTGCCCGGCCTGATACTCTGTATCTGGACGAGGCAACCAGCAGTCTCGATCAGGGGGCTGCCCGTCAACTGCTTACGCTTGTCCGCGCTGAACTGCCGGGGACAACGGTGGTGGCGATCACCCATCAGAACGAGCTGGATGATCTGTTTTCGCAGCACCAGGATCTCAGCGTCTTCCGCCAGGCGTGATCCTCTTTTCTCCTCTGCCTGTCCGGGCAGGGGAGATTTTCACACCAATCCCTTATCAGGTTTGGTAAATCCGCTTAACTCCTCCTCATCAATGCTTTACCATCTGTTTCTGACACTATTAAACGGCAATATGGATATCTAATGCGTTATCTGGTTTCGCTTCTCCCTGTCCTCGCATTACTCACCGCCTGTAGCAGCCAGCCGAAGACGGCCCCGGCTGAACCTCATGGCAATCCGTTTAAAGGCAACGGTGGATTCCTGCTGGAACCCTCCCACAGTGGGGCCGTATTGGGTGGCGATTTTGCCAATAACCAGGCTGCCAATGCATTTATCGACAAAATGGTGCGTAAGCACGGTTTTGAACGCGAGCAGCTGCACAACGTGCTGGCTCAGGCGAAGAATCTCGACTGGATTGTCCGCCTGATGGATCGTCAGGCGCCAACCCCCACGGCGCAGGGACCGACCGGGCCAAATGGCGCGTGGATGCGTTATCGCAGCAAATTTATTACCCCGGATAACGTGCAGAACGGCGTGGCATTCTGGAATCAGTATCAGGACGCCTTGCAGCGTGCAGAGCAGACCTATGGTGTGCCACCGGAAATCATTGTTGGCATTATCGGCGTGGAAACCCGTTGGGGCCGCGTGATGGGGAAAACACGTATTCTTGATGCTCTGGCAACGTTGTCCTTTAACTACCCGCGCCGAGCTGAATACTTCAGCGGTGAGCTGGAAACCTTCCTGCTGATGGCACGTGAAGAGGATGATGACCCGCTTGATCTGCGTGGCTCGTTTGCCGGCGCAATGGGCTACGGCCAGTTTATGCCTTCTGCGTTTAAGCAGTACGCGGTGGACTTCAACGGCGACGGGCATATTAACCTGTGGGACCCGGTTGATGCGATTGGCAGCGTGGCGCACTACTTCCAGGCGCACGGCTGGCTGACTAACGGTACCGTTGCCGTGGAGGCCAATGGTCAGGCGCCCGGTCTGGAAAGCGGGTTTAAAACCCGCTATACCGTGGCTAAACTGGCAGAAGCCGGGTTGTCACCGGTTATCCCTCTGGATAATAACCAGCAGGTCAGCCTGTTGAAATTCGATATGGGGACGCGTTACCAGTACTGGTACGGCTTGCCGAACTTCTATGCCATTACCCGTTATAACCACAGCAACCATTATGCGATGGCGGTGTGGCAACTGGGGCTTGCGGTGAAACAGGCGCGCTAAACACGGCTTAGTATTTTGACGCAATTTTGTTATTTATCGCAGTGGTAGCCAGGTCTACAGTAGACCTGACTGCCACTTCATCCCTGAGCGAGGAATAATGAAAGACTGGAACCCCGATCTTTATCGTCAGTTCGAAGCTGAACGCACGCGCCCGGCGCAGGAACTCCTCAACCGTATTCCCCTCTTATCCCCCGCTTATGTCACTGACCTCGGCTGCGGCCCGGGTAACAGCACTGAATTATTGCATCAGAACTGGCCTGAGGCTCAGGTGACGGGCCTTGACAGCTCACAGGCGATGCTCGATCAGGCGCAACGCCGTCTGCCGGACTGTAAGTTTACGCTAGCGGATATTCGCCACTGGCAGGCAACGCCGCCGCAGGATGTCATTTATGCCAATGCGTCACTTCAGTGGCTGACCGATCATCCGGTGTTGCTGCCTCATCTGGTGACTCAGCTTGCTCCTGGCGGGGTACTGGCCATACAGATGCCGGATAATCTTGACGAGCCAAGCCATCGTCTGATGCGTCATGTGGCAGAACGTCCGGCCTGGCAGGCGAAAACGGACCCGCAGGCTGCGGCGCGTAAACGCCTGCTGTCGACCGATGACTATTATGATCTGCTGACCACAGCCGGTTGCCGTGTTGATCTCTGGCGCACCACTTACTATCACGTGATGCCGTCGCCACAGGCGATTATCGACTGGCTGCTTGCAACCGGATTACGTCCGTATCTCGCCGCGCTGGACGACGCGGAGCAGGCGTTATGGCTGGCAGACTACCATGCTGAGATCGCCCGCGCGTATTCGCCCCGGCAGGATGGCAATCTGCTGCTGGCCTTTCCGCGTTTGTTTCTGGTGGCGCAGAAAGTCTGATAGAAAGCCTGGAAGCCGCGCCGCAAAAACGGGTTTCGACGCCGCGTGAACCCGGGAAAAGTGCTACTCTCTGGCTCTTCATTATCAGGGAGCAGAGAGCACGATGACCGATAACGAATTAATCCAATTGAGTACCCGTGTTGGCGAGCGTTTGCTGGCACGCCATGCCAGTGTTACCACGGCTGAGTCCTGCACCGGGGGCTGGATTGCCAAAGTGCTGACGGATATTGCGGGCAGCTCAGCCTGGTTCCAGCGCGGTTTTGTGACCTACAGTAATGACGCCAAGCAACAGATGATCGGTGTGACGGAAGCCTCGCTGACGCAGTTCGGCGCGGTCAGTGAGCAGGTTGTGCAGGAAATGGCGCAGGGTGCGTTGCGTGAAGCCAGGGCGCAGTACGCTATCTCGGTCAGCGGGGTCGCCGGGCCGGATGGCGGCAGTGACGAAAAACCTGTGGGTACCGTCTGGTTTGGCTTCGCTTCTGCCAGCGGTGAAGTGCTGACGCTGGTGCAGCGCTTTAGCGGCGACCGTGAGGCCGTTCGTCGCCAGGCAACAGCCTGGGCGCTCCAGACCTTGCACGATCATTTTCTCAAAAATTAAACTTGATACTGTATGACCATACAGTATAATCAGCGCATATTTTAGAGACGAAGCAGCATCTACGTGTGCTTTACCCGCATGATTAGGAGTAAAAATGGCTATCGACGAAAACAAGCAAAAAGCACTGGCAGCAGCGCTGGGCCAGATTGAAAAGCAATTTGGTAAAGGCTCCATCATGCGCCTGGGTGAAGACCGCACTATGGATGTGGAAACCATCTCTACCGGTTCTTTATCACTGGATATCGCGCTGGGGGCCGGCGGCCTGCCGATGGGCCGTATCGTCGAAATTTATGGTCCAGAATCTTCCGGTAAAACGACGCTGACCCTGCAGGTGATTGCTTCTGCGCAGCGTAAAGGTAAAACCTGTGCGTTTATCGATGCCGAGCACGCACTGGACCCGGTTTACGCCAAGAAATTGGGCGTGGATATCGACAACCTGCTGTGTTCTCAGCCGGATACCGGTGAGCAGGCGTTGGAAATCTGTGATGCGCTGGCACGTTCTGGTGCGGTTGATGTCATCATTGTCGATTCCGTGGCGGCACTGACGCCGAAAGCGGAAATTGAAGGTGAAATTGGCGACTCTCACATGGGCCTTGCGGCACGTATGATGAGCCAGGCGATGCGTAAGCTGGCCGGTAACCTGAAAAATTCGGGTACGCTGCTGATCTTCATCAACCAAATTCGTATGAAAATTGGTGTGATGTTCGGTAACCCGGAAACCACCACCGGCGGTAACGCTCTTAAATTCTACGCTTCTGTCCGTCTGGATATTCGCCGCATCGGCGCGATCAAAGAGGGCGATGAAGTGGTGGGCAGTGAGACCCGCGTTAAAGTGGTGAAAAACAAAATCGCAGCGCCATTCAAGCAGGCTGAATTCCAGATCTTGTACGGCGAAGGTATCAACGTCTTTGGTGAGCTGGTTGACCTCGGCGTGAAGCACAAGCTGATCGAAAAAGCGGGTGCCTGGTACAGCTACAACGGTGACAAAATTGGTCAGGGTAAGGCTAACTCGGGTAACTTCCTGAAAGAAAACCCGGCTATTGCTAACGAAATCGAAGCGAAGCTGCGTGAAATGCTGCTGAACAATCCGGATGCCAAGCCTGATTTTGTTCCTGCACCGCATGAAGCAGAAAATGAAGTCAACGAAGACCTCTGATTATCGGTAGGGGTCGATGAGATTCGGCCCGCTGTACCAGAAGGGAATCGCAAAAGCGGTTCCCTTTTTTCATTGTGTAACGACGGGTTCCACCCGAAACGTATAAACCCGCGACTTATCCTCCTCTTTCTGCGCATTTTCCTCGCAAGCACTGCCATCAGACGTTACCCTTGATCACCTGTTACATTGACTCAACGCTGTGTGGGGCACTATGTCAGAGACCACTGAACGAACCCGGCACGCGAAACTGCTGGAGCGGGCAATGCGTATTCTCGCAATGCGCGATCACAGTGAAGCAGAATTTCGCCGCAAGCTGGTTATTTCAAGCGAGCGCGCTGCCCAATTCGCTAAACAACAGGGCGAGAAACAGCAGGGTGCTAAACAAGAAACATCCCCAGAGCCGCTGGCCCCGGAAGAGATCGACCGTGTTGTCGAATGGTGCTACCAGCATAACTGGCTGGATGATACCCGCTTCGCTGAGCGTTATGTGGCAGGGCGAAGCCGTAAAGGTTACGGGCCGCAACGCATTCGTATGGAGTTGGGGCAGAAGGGGATTGATAAAACGCTGATCGATGAGACGCTGTTTGCCGCAGAAATTGACTGGCAAGCTCAGGCTTTTATGCTGGCTGAACGTAAGTTTGGTCTGCCCCTGCCATCTGAATGGAAGGAAAAAGCGAAAGTGCAGCGTTATCTGATGGCTAAAGGCTTCTTTATGGAAGATATCCGGTCAATTTTCGAGAATTTTGATCATTGACCGTCGATGGGATTTTACTTCCCCCTGAAGAAAATTTATCTTATTCACCACTTTTTGTTCGTGTGTCGTCGCTGGCGAAAGCAATACCGGCGTAGCAAGACCCACGAAACGTTCGTTAGCGTGATTCCAGGACAAATATGAGCAAGAGCACTGCGGAGATTCGTCAAGCGTTTCTCGACTTTTTCCAGAGCAAGGGACATCAGGTTGTAGCCAGTAGCTCCCTCGTCCCGAACAATGACCCGACGCTGTTATTCACTAACGCCGGGATGAACCAGTTTAAAGACGTTTTCCTTGGTCAGGATAAGCGCAACTACTCCCGGGCGACAACCTCGCAGCGCTGCGTGCGCGCCGGTGGTAAACACAACGACCTTGAAAACGTAGGTTACACCGCCCGTCACCATACTTTCTTCGAAATGTTGGGTAACTTCAGCTTTGGCGATTACTTCAAAAAAGAAGCGATTGCCTTTGCATGGGAGTTGCTGACCAGCCCCGAGTGGTTCGGTCTGCCTAAAGAGAAACTGTGGGTGACCGTGTACGAAACCGATGACGAAGCTTACGGCATCTGGGAAAACGAGATCGGTGTACCGCGTGAGCGTATTATCCGTATCGGTGACAACAAAGGTGGCGCCTACGCCTCTGATAACTTCTGGCAAATGGGCGATACCGGTCCATGCGGCCCGTGCTCTGAGATCTTCTTCGACCACGGCGATCACATCTGGGGTGGCCCTCCGGGTAGCCCGGAAGAAGATGGCGATCGTTACATTGAGATCTGGAACATCGTCTTTATGCAGTTCAACCGTCAGTCTGACGGCACGATGCTGCCACTGCCGAAACCTTCCGTGGATACCGGCATGGGCCTGGAACGTATCAGCGCGGTCCTGCAACATGTGAACTCCAACTATGAAATCGATCTGTTTGCACAGCTGATCCAATCAGTTGCACAAGAGACCGGAGCCACCGATCTGGGGAATAAATCCCTGCGCGTGATCGCTGACCATATTCGTTCCTGTGCGTTCCTGATCGCTGATGGTGTCATCCCGTCCAGTGAAAACCGGGGTTATGTGCTGCGTCGTATCATTCGTCGCGCAGTACGTCATGGCAACATGCTGGGTGCAGAAGGGACATTCTTCTACAAGCTGGTGGCTCCGCTGATCGCCGTGATGGGTGCGGCTGGCGAAGAGTTGAAAAATCAGCAGTCGCTGGTTGAGAAAATCCTTAAAACGGAAGAAGAGCAGTTTGCGAAAACGCTGGAACGCGGTCTGGCTTTACTGGATGAAGAGCTGGAAAACCTGGAGGGTGATACGCTGGACGGTGAAACCGTCTTCCGTCTGTACGACACCTTCGGTTTCCCGGCTGACCTCACTGCCGATGTGTGCCGTGAGCGTAACCTGAAAATTGATGAAGCCGGCTTTGAACAGGCGATGGAGCAGCAGCGTCAACGTGCACGCAGTGGCAGTGGTTTCGGGACGGACTACAACAACGTTATCCGTATCGAGCAGGCGTCAGCTTTTAAAGGCTACGAGCAGTTAGCGCTGAATGCGGCGGTGACCGCCATTTTCGTTGACGGACAGGCGGCGGATGAAATCCGTGCCGGTCAGGAAGGGGTGATCGTTCTTGACGAAACACCATTCTATGGTGAATCCGGTGGTCAGGTAGGTGATACCGGTGAGCTGAAAAGCGAAAAGGGTGCCACGTTCACGGTTAACGACACACAGAAATACGCACAAGCGATCGGTCATATCGGTAAACTGGCTTCCGGCCAACTGCGTGTAGGCGACCGCATTGCGGCTCAGGTCAATGAAACTCGTCGTGCACGCATTCGCCTTAACCACTCGGCGACGCACCTGCTGCATGCTGCGTTGCGCCAGGTTCTGGGCGACCATGTCGCGCAGAAAGGCTCTCTGGTTAACGATAAGTACCTGCGTTTTGACTTCTCGCATTTCGAAGCGATGAAGCCGGTTGAAATTCGTCAGGTCGAAGAGATCGTCAACGCCCAGATCCGTCGTAACCTGCCGATTGATACCAACATCATGGAACTCGAAGCGGCGAAAGCACACGGTGCGATGGCGTTGTTTGGTGAGAAGTATGATGATCATGTGCGTGTGGTTGGCATGGGCGACTTCTCTACCGAGTTGTGTGGTGGTGTTCACGCCAGCCGTACCGGTGATATCGGTCTGTTCCGTATTACGTCAGAGTCGGGCACTGCTGCAGGCGTACGCCGTATTGAAGCCGTGACCGGTGAAGGCGCACTGGCGCAGGTTTACAGCCAGAATGAGCAGTTGCTTGATATTGCTCACCTGGTGAAAGCCAATAACAGTAATTTGAATGAAAAAGTTCGCGCGCTGATTGACCATGCACGCGGGCTGGAAAAAGAGTTGCAGCAGTTGAAAGATCAACAAGCTGCGCAAGAAAGTGCCTCACTGAGCAGTAAAGCTATTGCGTTGAAGGGCACCAGGCTGCTGGTCAGCGAACTGAGCAACGTTGAGCCTAAGATGCTGCGTACGATGGTCGATGACCTGAAAAACCAGCTTGGCTCTGCGGTTATCGTGCTGGCAACCGTCGCTGATGGCAAAGTATCCCTGATTGCCGGGGTGACTAAAGACCTGACCGATCGCGTAAAAGCGGGCGAACTGGTGGGCGAGTTGGCTCAGCGGGTCGGTGGTAAGGGTGGCGGTCGACCGGATATGGCTCAGGCCGGCGGTACAGATGCGCAGGCGCTGCCTGCGGCTCTGGCTGGCGTTGAGGCATGGGTGGCTGCAAAACTGTAACACTATAAAAATGTATCGTGGAGAAGCGCTCAGGCCCCTCTGGGATGGGCGTTTGTTCAAGCGATACGCCCCTGTAATCATAAAGTCAGGTTGATGATCTGGTTTTCGGCTAAACTAAGTATCAGCAGAATGTATTGGCAGACAGGTGCGCTATTGGTGTATTTGTCATAATCTACATTTAGCGTTATACGATGGATAATGCCGGGAAGCACGTAACCCGACTCTTTTAATCTTTCAAGGAGCAAAGAATGCTTATTCTAACTCGTCGAGTTGGTGAAACCCTCATGATCGGTGATGAGGTGACTGTAACTGTGCTGGGAGTCAAAGGTAACCAGGTACGTATTGGTGTGAACGCCCCTAAAGAAGTTTCGGTGCATCGTGAAGAGATCTATCAGCGCATCCAGGCCGAAAAGACTCAGCAAACAAGTTACTAACGGATCCAGCGCCTCGCTCCCAGTAGCGAGGCGCTACCGGTTTTCGCCCCCCTTTATCTATCTCCTGTTAGCTTTTTCCCCATTTATCCCCCATTTGCATCATTCTTTTGCCAGAATTTTTCTGCTGTGCTCATTTTCGTCGTCGTTGTTTCACCTGAAATTCGCGGTATTCTTTGTTGATAAATCACTCTTTTTGTCGTCAAAGTGGTCGACTTGCGTGGCTTTTGTGCAATCAGACGCGAGTGATGAAAAAAGGGGGAGAAATTGTTTGACTTACAACGCCCAGAAAGTAATATGTGCGCCACGCAGTGCCGATGAGCAGATACAACGTTCTGAAGCACAACTCGAAAGAGTGCTAGTGGTGAGGTGGCCGAGAGGCTGAAGGCGCTCCCCTGCTAAGGGAGTATGCGGTCAAAAGCTGCATCCGGGGTTCGAATCCCCGCCTCACCGCCATTTTGCATCCATAGCTCAGCTGGATAGAGTACTCGGCTACGAACCGAGCGGTCGGAGGTTCGAATCCTCCTGGATGCACCATATTCTTTAAGGCTGCTTAGTGCGGCTTTAATTTTGGGTAGTACCGATGCAGCGTTAGCAGCCCTGCGTCATGGTGAGTAGTCAGCACCCTGCGTTATACAAGAATTAGCAATGCATCCATAGCTCAGCTGGATAGAGTACTCGGCTACGAACCGAGCGGTCGGAGGTTCGAATCCTCCTGGATGCACCATATTTAGTAAGAGTGGGAAGCACCTCTGTACTGGCATGTTGTAGAGCAGTAAACGCCAGCACAAAGCAGGATAACGTCGCTTGCGACGGCCCGTCAGGGTGAGGCGAAGCCGAATAATCCTCCTGGATGCACCATTCTCAACGAGTGGTCGTGATTTTCTTCAGTATCTCCTCAGGTTTGTCGCTTTACCTCCCCCAATAGCGTTACCGTGCAGAGTAAACTACTGCATAGCTTTACCAATGCATCCATAGCTCAGCTGGATAGAGTACTCGGCTACGAACCGAGCGGTCGGAGGTTCGAATCCTCCTGGATGCACCATATTTTGTAAGATTAGAAGCACCTCTGTACTGGCATGTTGTAGAGCAGTGAACGCCAGAACAAAGGAGGATAACGTCGCTTGCGACGGCCCGTCAGGGTGAGGCGAAGCCGAATCATCCTCCTGAATGCACCCTATTTTGTATGAATGGGAAGCACTCTATTCTTCACTACACAGCGTCATACGT
>NZ_JABANZ010000020.1:0-27223 GCF_013074405.1 Erwinia sp. JH02 | reverse complement strand
GTAGGATTAGAAGCACCTCTGTACTGGCATGTTGTAGAGCAGTGAACGCCAGCACAAAGGAGGATAACGTCGCTTGCAACGGCCCGTCAGGGTAAGGCGAAGCTGAATCATCCTCTTGGATGCACCATCTTTTACAAGATTAAAAGCCCCTTTGTACGGGTAACACCATTACTCCTTTCTGCACTTTTCTCAAAATCCTTCTTACGAATTACTCACTTAACTCAAATTAACCTGCGCTTTATCTCACGCATTTATCTGATAATCAAAATCCCTATATTTTTCAAAGCATTTGCTGATCCATGCCAACAGCGACAACGAGGGTGCTTTTACGCTAAAGTAATCGTTCCGTTATCAGAATGGATGCGAGAATGTACGATGCTTATGACGGCCTGATATTCGATATGGATGGCACCATCCTCGATACCGAGCCAACACACCGTAAAGCCTGGCATCAGGTGCTGGGGCAATATGGCATGACCTTCGATGAAACGGCCATCATTGGCCTGAACGGTTCGCCAACCTGGCACATTGCGCAGGTGATCATTGCCAGCCAGCAAAGCGATCTTGATCCTTACCGGTTGGCCGAAGAAAAGACGGCATTACTGAAAACGATGCTGTTCGACAGCGTACAGCCATTACCGCTCATTGATGTGGTGAAGGCCTATAAAGGGCGCCGTCCAATGGCGGTAGGCACCGGCAGTGAGCATGCAATGGCGGTGGGGCTGTTACAGCATCTGGGGCTACTGAATCACTTTGATGCCATTGTCGGAGCAGATGATGTTAAACGCCATAAGCCAGAACCTGATACATTTCTGCGTTGCGCTGAATTGATCGGCGTACCCGCTGCACGCTGTGTGGTGTTTGAAGACGCTGATTTTGGTATACAGGCGGCACGTGCGGCAGGTATGGATGCGGTGGATGTCCGTCTGCTGTGAGTGAATGGTTAGCTTACGGTTCGATGTTTGCCAGTAGCTTTTTGAGCGCCACGTTATTGCCGGGGAGTTCTGAAGCGTTACTGGTGGGGTTACTGCTGGCGGGGAAGGTTTCTGTCACGGCATTGATCCTGATTGCCGCACTGGGAAATACTCTGGGTGGTTTAACCAACATCGTTATGGGTCGCCTGCTTCCATTAAAAAGTCAGGGGCGATGGCACAACACAGCAACGGCGTGGCTGCACCGAATGGGGCCTGCTGCGCTGCTTTTTAGCTGGTTACCAGTGATTGGTGATCTGCTATGCGTTCTTGCTGGCTGGCTACGTTTCGCCTGGCTGCCGATGGTGATATGTCTCGCTATCGGTAAGACCCTGCGTTATCTGGTGCTGGCAGCCGCAACACTACAGGGCATGGAATGGTGGCATTGATTCGCTTTAAGGCGGCGCTACGGTTAACATTATGCTGAACAATAATAAATTTTTCTCTGAGCGGGAGGTCAATTTGATCCCGGACGTATCACAGGCGCTTTCCTGGCTGGAAGCTCATCCTGACGCACTTAAAGGTATTGGTCGCGGCATTGAGCGCGAAACGCTGCGCGTCAGGCCGGATGGCCATCTTGCCACTACCGGACACCCAGCTTCTCTTGGTTCAGCTTTAACACATAAGTGGATTACCACTGACTTTGCCGAAGCATTATTAGAATTTATCACGCCGGTCCATCAGGATATTGATCATCTGCTGGCATTCTTGCGGGATATCCATCGCCATGTCGCCCGTGAGTTAGGCGAAGAACGTATGTGGCCGATGAGCATGCCATGCATGATCGCTCCCGATCAGGATATCGAGCTGGCGCAGTATGGTCGTTCGAATATTGGCCAGATGAAAACACTGTATCGCCAGGGTCTCAAAAACCGTTACGGCGCGCTGATGCAGATTATCTCTGGCGTGCATTATAACTTCTCACTGCCGCTCTCCTTCTGGCAGGAGTGGGCTGGGGTGAAGGATGCTGAAAGCGGAAAAGAGGCTATCTCTGATGGCTATCTGCGCCTGATCCGTAACTATTATCGCTTTGGCTGGGTGATCCCGTATCTGTTCGGTGCTTCACCGGCGATCTGTTCCTCATTCCTGCAAGGCAAGGAGAGCGCACTGCCGTTTGATCGCAGTGATAAGGGAATGCTGTCACTGCCGTATGCGACCTCACTGCGTCTGAGCGATCTGGGCTATACCAATAAATCCCAGAGTAATCTTGGCATCACCTTCAACAATCTTCCGGACTACATTACTGGTCTGAAAGCGGCGATTAAAACACCGTCGGAAGAGTTTGCTGCGATGGGGGTGAAAGATGAAAACGGTGACTGGTTACAGCTGAATACCAATGTATTGCAGATTGAAAACGAGCTGTACGCGCCGATCCGACCAAAGCGTGTGACACGTTCTGGCGAGGCACCTTCGGATGCACTGCAGCGCGGTGGGATTGAATATATCGAAGTCCGCTCACTGGACATTAATCCCTTCTCACCGATTGGTGTGGATGCGAACCAGGTGCGGTTCCTCGATTTGTTCCTGGTCTGGTGTACGCTGGCCGATGCGCCTGAGATGAACAGCGCTGAGCTTGCCTGCACACGTAAAAACTGGAATCGAGTGATCCTTGAAGGGCGCAAACCCGGTCAGACGATCAGCATGGGATGCGAAGAGTCGCAGCATTTGCTGGTTGATGTGGGCAAGGCATTGTTCAGCGATCTCCGTCGCGTGGCGGAAACGCTCGACAGTCAGAGTGACGAACATCATTACCAGGAAGTTTGTGACCGACTGGTGGCATCATTCGACGATCCCGATCTGACCTATTCCGCGCGATTCCTGGATATTTTAAAAGAGAACGGTATCGCGGGTGCCGGGCTGGCCCTGGCCGAACAGTATCGTGCTCAGTTAAGCGAAGAGTCACTGGAAGTGCTGACCGAACAGCAGTTTAGCGATGAAGCGCAACGCTCACAGGATAGTCAGCAGGATATTGAAGAAAGTGATACGCTTGACCTTGAAACCTTTTTGAAAGGTAAGAGCTAAGCGATACAAAAGAAAAAGGCCACATAACTGTGGCCAAAATTCGCATCTCTGTTGTTGTCAGGGATGAGATGGATGATAACAAATGCGCGTCTTTCATATATTCAGATGCGCAGCGTTCGAGAAAGTTTCATCAGTTCAAAAATAAATTCATTTGTTGAGGTAACAAGTATGCCATTGCTGGATAGCTTTACCGTCGATCACACCATCATGGCCGCTCCTGCTGTACGCGTAGCTAAAACCATGAACACGCCTGCTGGCGACACCATCACGGTTTTCGATCTGCGTTTCTGCCGACCGAATATCGAGATTTTGACCGAACGCGGTATCCACACGCTGGAGCACCTTTTTGCCGGCTTCATGCGCGATCACCTGAACGGTGACGGTGTGGAAATCATTGATATTTCGCCAATGGGTTGCCGTACGGGCTTCTACATGAGCCTGATTGGCACGCCGGACGAGCAGCGTGTAGCAAAAGCATGGAAAGCCGCGATGGCTGATGTGCTGAAAGTGAAAAACCAGAGTGATATCCCTGAACTGAATATTTATCAGTGCGGGACCTGTGAAATGCACTCACTGGATGAAGCGCAGGACATCGCGCGTAACATCCTCGACAACGACATTCGCGTTAACCGTAACGATGAACTGGCGCTGCCGAAAGAAAAACTGAAAGAACTGCATATCTAAATCGTAGGGGCGAAGCATGCTTCGCCCGGGTCAGGCATGCCTGACCCCTACGACGATCCCACCGACTCCTTTAGCGACGTTTGCGGTGTAATCCGTACCTGCTTAATCATATTGTCCTGCACATCAAGAATGTCGACGGCATAATGGCCAATTTGTACCGTGGTATTGGCGAGCGGAATATCCTGCAATGCCTCAAGGATCATGCCGTTAACGGTGCGCGCTTCGACTTCCGGCAGTGTCCAGTTAAAGGCTTTATTGAGCTCGCGTATGTTTGCGCTGCCCTCAATCAATACAGAACCATCATTCTGTGGTACCACTTCTTCGGCCAGCGTCGGGGACATGGACGTGGTGAAGTCGCCGACAATCTCTTCCAGAATATCTTCGATGGTCACCAGACCTTTAATATCGCCGTACTCATCGACGACCAGCCCGACCTTCTTCTTATTCCGCTGGAACTTGACCAGCTGTACGTTGAGCGGTGTTCCTTCTGGCACATAGTAAATTTCATCCGCGGCGCGCAGCATCACCTCTTTGGTGAACTCTTTCTTCTCGGTCATCAGACGATAAGCTTCGCGCACACGCAGCATGCTCATGGCATTGTCGAGGGTGTCGCGATACAGGACGATACGGCCGTGGGGTGAGTGAGTCAGCTGGCGTACGATCGATTTCCAGTCGTCGTTAATATTGATACCGACAATTTCGTTACGCGGCACCATGATGTCATCGACATTCACTTTTTCAAGATCGAGGACGGACAGCAGCATATCCTGATTGCGGCGTGACATCAGTGAACGCGATTCGTACACGATGGTACGCAATTCGTCTTTGCTCAAAGCCGCACTGATTGCGCCATCGCTCTTCATTCCCACCAGACGCATCAGCATGCGGGTAATGGTGTTCAGCAGCCATACCAGCGGCATCATAACAATCTGCAAGGGGCCGAGCAGCACGCTGCTGGGGAAGGCCACTTTTTCCGGATAGAGCGCTGCGATGGTTTTTGGCAAGATTTCAGCAAAAACCAGAACAAGAAAGGTCAGAATGCCGGTGGCAATCGCCACACCCGCATCGCCATACAAACGCATGCCGACAATGGTTCCCAGCGCAGAGGCCAGAATGTTGACCAGGTTATTGCCGATCAGCACCAGGCTGATCAGTCGGTCAGGACGACGCAGTAATTTTTCGACACGACGTGCGGCACGGTTACCATTTTTAGCCTGATGACGCAGCTTGTAGCGGTTGAGTGTCATCATGCCGGTTTCGGAACCGGAAAAGTACGCCGACACCAAAATCATAATAACCAGCGTGATGATCAGGGTCGTGGTTGAAACGTGTTCCAAGGGAAATCCTTGTGGTGGTCAATCAGGAGGTTAGGAAGTGCTGCAGCATGCGGCTACCGAAATAAGCCATGGTCAGTAAAAATGCGCCTCCGCAGTTGAACCATACGACACGGCGACCGCGCCAGCCTTCGTGATAATGGCCCCACAGCAGGACGATATAGAGGAACCAGGCCAGGATAGACAGCACGGCTTTATCGATATTTTCACGGCTGAACAGATCTTGCAGATAGAACAATCCGGTACAGAGTACCAGCGTTAACAGCACCACGCCGATCTGGGTGATATGAAACATTTTACGTTCGATGGTCATCAGCGGAGGGATATCGTTGCTGAAGGCCAGCTTCTTGTTCTTCAGTAGCCAGTCAATCCAGGCCAGCTGTAATGCATACAGTGCGGCAATAATTAGTGTGGCATAGGCGAAAAGTGCCAGCCCGATGTGCACCATCATGCCCGGCGTGGTTTCCAGGTGGGTAATAAAGGCGTTAGGCACAAATGTGGCAAATGCCAGGTTGATCAGCGCAAAGCTGTAAACAATCGGCAGCAAAATCCAGCCACGGTTGCGGGAGGCAACAATCGTCATAATCGCACAGATCAACAGGCTCACCAGCGAACCAATGTTCAGCAGGCTGAGGTTCTGCCCGCCATCTGGTCCGAAAATACGCTGCTCCAGCGCCACGGCATGGCAAACCAGGGCGGCGATGGCAGAAAGCACTGCCAGACGACGCCAGGTGCTGTTTTTACGCAACAGGCTGGGAACGATCAGTGCAAGGCTGAATGAGTAGGCGAGTAGCGCCAGAATCGCAATTACAGACATAGAATTCGTCAGGTATCGGCCAGAGAAGAAAAAAGTCAGTATAGCGCCAGCGGCTGCTGGCTCCAAACGATCTCATCGCATATGGCTGAGATCCCAGCGCCTCTATGTTATAATCCGCGCCATTGTGTCGCCGAGGCGGCCTCTCATTACGTTGAGCGAGAGACGATGTTTGATAATTTAACCGACAGACTGTCGCAGACCCTGCGCAATATCAGCGGCCGCGGGCGGCTGACTGAAGATAATATTAAAGACACGCTGCGCGAAGTGCGCATGGCGTTGCTGGAAGCTGACGTCGCGCTGCCGGTCGTCCGTGACTTTATCGGACGCGTCAAAGAGCGCGCCGTCGGTCATGAAGTGAACAAAAGCCTGACCCCGGGCCAGGAGTTCGTTAAGATCGTTAAAAACGAACTGGTTGCTGCCATGGGGGAAGAGAACAACACTCTGAACCTGGCTGCTCAGCCACCTGCTGTGGTACTGATGGCGGGCTTGCAGGGTGCGGGTAAAACCACCAGCGTCGGTAAGCTGGGTAAGTTCCTGCGTGAAAAGCACAAGAAAAAAGTACTGGTGGTGTCTGCTGACGTTTATCGCCCTGCGGCGATTAAACAGTTGGAAACACTGGCAGAGCAGGTCGGCGTTGATTTCTGCCCGTCAGACCTCAGTCAGAAACCGGTCGATATCGTTACCAGCGCGCTGCAACAGGCGAAGCTGAAATTCTACGATGTGCTGCTGGTGGATACCGCAGGTCGCTTGCACGTTGATGAAGCGATGATGGATGAGATCAAACAGATTCACGCCGCGATTAATCCGGTTGAAACACTGTTTGTGGTCGATGCGATGACCGGCCAGGATGCCGCCAACACCGCGAAAGCGTTCAACGAAGCCTTACCGTTGACGGGTGTGGTACTAACGAAAGTCGACGGTGATGCCCGCGGTGGTGCTGCGCTGTCGATTCGTCATATTACCGGTAAGCCGATTAAATTTATGGGCGTCGGTGAGAAAACCGAAGCCCTGGAACCGTTCTACCCGGATCGTATTGCCTCTCGTATTCTCGGTATGGGCGACATGTTGTCGCTGATCGAAGATATTGAAAGCAAAGTAGACCGTGCGCAGGCAGAAAAACTGGCCAGTAAGCTGAAGAAGGGGGATGGTTTCGACCTGAACGACTTCCTCGACCAGTTGAAGCAGATGCGCAACATGGGCGGTATGGCGAGCCTGATGGGCAAGCTGCCGGGCATGGGCCAACTGCCAGATAATGTTAAATCGCAGATGGACGACAAAGTGCTGGTGCGCATGGAAGCGATGATTAATTCAATGACACGCAAAGAGCGTGAAAAACCTGAGATTATCAAAGGCTCCCGTAAGCGCCGCATTGCCACCGGTTCAGGTATGCAGGTGCAGGACGTTAACCGCTTATTGAAGCAGTTCGACGACATGCAGCGCATGATGAAGAAGATGAAGAAGGGCGGTATGGCGAAGATGATGCGCGGCATGAAAGGTATGATGCCGCCGGGCTTCCCTGGCCGCTAAGTCAGCCAGAAAATGACTCAGGCGAATTAGATTGCTTTTTGCGCCAAAATGAGTAAAATTTTCGGGCTTTTTATATTGCATCCGGGCCCCGTTCCCTCAATGGGGCCCGGCTGTTTTATTAACTAAAGAGGATGTTATGGTAACAATTCGTTTGGCACGTCACGGCGCTAAAAAGCGTCCGTTTTATCAGGTAGTCGTAACCGACAGCCGTAATGCTCGCAACGGTCGCTTCATTGAGCGCGTTGGTTTCTTCAACCCGATCGCTTCAGGTCAGGCTGAACCACTGCGTCTGGATCTGGACCGCATTGAGCACTGGGTTGGCCAGGGCGCTACTCTGTCTGATCGCGTTAACGCGCTGATCAAACAAGCTAAGAAAGCAGCTTAATCTGTCACGGTGGTCAACATGAGCAAGCAACTCACCGCCCAGCCTCCCGCTAACCCGTTAATTCTGGGGAAGATGGGCTCGGCCTACGGTATTCGTGGTTGGCTCAAAGTGTTTTCCTCCACCGAAGACGCCGAAAGCATTTTTGACTATCAGCCGTGGTTTATCCAGCGGGCGGGTCAATGGCAGCTTGTCGAGCTGGAAGGCTGGAAGCGCCACAATCAGGACATGATCATCAAAGTCAAAGGCATTGACGATCGTGATGCCGCGGGCCTACTGACCAATTGCGAAATTGTCGTGGACTCAGAGCAACTGCCAGAGCTGGATAACGGCGACTACTACTGGAAAGACCTTATGGGCTGCCAGGTGGTCACGACTGAAGGCTACGAGCTGGGTAAAGTCATCGATATGATGGAAACCGGTTCGAACGACGTTATCGTCGTTAAGGCAAACCTGAAGGATGCATTCGGTGCGCAGGAGCGGTTAATTCCGTTCCTCGATGAACAGGTTATCAAGAATGTCGATCTCACTACTCGTGTTATCACGGTAGATTGGGATCCTGGTTTTTGAGCTCCGAACAAAACGGTAATACTCCGGCGCAAAGTATGTGGATTGGTGTAATCAGCCTGTTTCCTGAAATGTTTCGCGCAATTACCGATTACGGAGTAACTGGCCGGGCAGTAAAAAATGGCCTGCTCAGCATTCAGAGCTGGAGTCCTCGTGACTTCGCTCATGATCGGCATCGCACCGTGGACGAACGTCCATACGGCGGCGGTCCGGGAATGCTAATGATGGTTCAACCTTTACGGGATGCCATCCACGCAGCAAAAGCGGCGGCAGGAGAAGGCGCTAAGGTGATTTATCTGTCACCTCAGGGGCGTAAACTCGATCAAGATGGGGTTTGCGAGCTGGCGACCAACCAGAAATTAATTCTGGTCTGTGGTCGCTACGAAGGGATTGATGAGCGCGTGATTAAAACCGAAATCGATGAAGAATGGTCGATTGGGGATTACGTACTCAGTGGTGGCGAGCTGCCAGCAATGACGCTGATTGACTCGGTTTCCCGGTTTATTCCGGGGGTACTGGGAAAACAGGCGTCAGCCGAGGAAGATTCGTTTTCCGATGGTTTGCTGGATTGCCCACACTATACCCGGCCTGAGGTGTTAGAAGGGATGGAGGTTCCGCCAGTTTTACTGTCGGGCAACCATGCTGATATTCGCCGGTGGCGCCTGAAACAGTCGCTGGGCCGTACCTGGCTTAGAAGACCTGAACTTCTGGAAAACCTGGCTCTGACTGAAGAGCAAGCAAAGTTGCTGGCTGAGTTCCAACGGGAACACACCCAGGCAACAAAACGATGATACGGTTGAACGGGCATAGCGCTTAGTTCGCCTTAACTATCAGTTTACCCAGGATAAGAGATTTAATTATGAGCAACATTATTAAGCAGATCGAACAAGAACAGATGAAACAGGACGTACCTTCATTCCGTCCGGGTGATTCCGTGGAAGTGAAAGTATGGGTCGTTGAAGGTGCTAAAAAGCGTCTGCAGGCATTCGAGGGCGTGGTTATCGCTATTCGTAACCGCGGTCTGCATTCTGCATTCACTGTTCGCAAAATTTCTAACGGCGAAGGCGTTGAGCGTGTATTCCAGACTCACTCCCCAGTAATCGACTCGATTGCTGTGAAACGTCGTGGTGCTGTACGTAAAGCCAAACTGTACTACCTGCGTGAGCGTACTGGTAAGTCTGCACGTATCAAAGAACGTCTGGGCGCTTAAGCGACATCTGATAGTTAATAGCAATAAAGGGGCTGACCGAAAGGTTGGCCCCTTTTTTTTGAGTTTGTCACGATCGCATACATCTTGCGAAATTTCCTGCCTTTTGCCTCCGCGAAAAAAAATAAAAAGTCGTTTCATGCTGATTTTTAAGCTGATATAAAAAAAATTCCGCGTATGTTTGATAGATACCTATCTACTGCCAGGAATTCTGCACGCTATGCGCCCTTCGCCCAGTCCCTCGACCGGTGTGTCGATGAAAATCGCCGGTGCCCTGACCTCTACGTTAATGATGGCCTGCGTGAAAGGTCTGGATGGCACCATTCCGGTCGGGGAAGTGATCTTCTTTCGTTCTTCTGTTGCGCTGATCCCTCTGTTTATCTGGCTGTGGTGCCAGGGCAACATCCTTGATGGCATCCGTACCCGCAATGTGAAAGGGCATTTTCTGCGTGGACTGGCCGGAACGGGGGGCCTGTACTTTAGCTACCTTGCACTGCTCTATATCTCCCTGACCGATGTGACTGCCATCAACTATGCGGCGCCGTTGATTACCGTGATCATGGCGGCAATTTTTCTGCGTGAGAAGGTGAAATATCATCGATGGGTGGCAGTGATTGCCGGATTTATTGGCATCCTGGTGATGATGTCTGGCCAGCTATTTTTTGGCCGGGAAGGGGCATTAAGCTCGGTGAGCTGGCTGTCTACGCTTGGCATGATTCTGGCGCTGATGGCAGCAGTGTGTATTGCAGGTGCATCGATACAGATTCGTTATCTGAATGGTATTGAGAAGCCAGGAGCCATTGCTTTCTGGTTTGCGATAACCACCACGCTGACATCGCTTTTCACACTGTGGTTTGGCTGGACGATACCGAATGGCAGGCAACTGATGTTGCTGCTTGGTTGCGGTCTGCTGGGAGGGATTACGCAAATCCTGCTGACCCTGAGTTTGAAATATGCAGATGCTTCTTTGCTGGCGCCGTTTGATTACAGTACGTTGATCTGGTCGGTATTTATTGGCTACCTGTTCTGGGACACATTGCCAGAGTCAGCGACCATTTTCGGCGCGGGTTTGGTCGTGACCGGTGGGATGATTTCCATGTATTTTGAACGGCGCCATCGCCGGGCGATCACGCCGCTAAATGTGAGCGGTTGAGAGAGCAATAAGTCGGGATGAATAATGGGCTGGCCGTGAGGCTGGCCTTTTTTGTCATTTGCCACATGATGACGAATGTTTCACAGGATGTTAGGATATTTCTGAATAGAGGTGGGGTGATGAAACCCGTGATGACGGGGCCAAATTAATGGCCGGGATGATAGAGGTTTCATGGCGAAAATATGCGTGCTGTTACTGCCACTCTTGCTGAGTAGCGTCACTCTGCCGATCAGGAGTGAAACGTTAACTGATGCACCTTCGGGTGTGTCAGCGGCAGACGTGCGCCAGACCGTCGCGGGTATTATCAGCTATACCCGATGGCCACACCTTACCGGGCTTCCCCGTCTGTGTATCTTTCGTTCTGCGTACTTCGCTCCTGCGCTCACCGCAGCTTCAGTTGAGCACCCTCCTGCTGTCTGGCAGGCAATCCCCGTAGAGGATGCACAACAGGCGCTGGTCTCGCAGTGCGATATTCTCTACTTTGGCCGTGAATCTTCGCAGCAGCAGGTTGAACTGATTAACAGCTATCAGCTGCGCCCGCTGCTCACCATTGCTGAACAAACCCCTGAGTGCGCAACCGGCAGCGCATTTTGCCTTAAATTTATTAATCACCGGGTGAGTTTTTCGGTGAACCTCGACTCGCTGGGTCGAAGCGGCGTTCGGGTGCATCCCGATGTATTAATGCTGGCATCTTCAGGGAGTAAGCGACATGGATAAATCCTCGGCAGATTACAACAGGGCCAGCTTTCGCAATGCGCTGTTACGTATCAGTGTGATCAGCGTAGTGACCACGATGACCGTGGCGTGGCTGTTTATTTCCGCCACCTCAATGCTGTCATTCCGTCAGTATGCAGATAAGAATCTGCAACTGCTGGCTTATACCGTCAGCCACAGCCTGGAAGCTGCAGTAGTGTTTCGTGACGGTAATGCCGCGATGGACACCCTGAATGAGCTGGGAAAACAGGGACAGTTCTCTTCGGCAGTGGTGACCGACATAAAAGGCAATGAACTTGCCCATTGGGGTGAGGGGAATGAACATGAAATGAATACAGACCCACTGGCGCGTGCGGTCTCCGGCTGGTTATTCCCCAAACCGGTACAGCAACCCATCCTGCATAATGGGGTAAAAGTCGGCAATATCACGCTAACAGGCGAAGATGCCACCGTGACGGACTTTGTCTACCGCTCCCTCAGTGTGCTGACGATCTGTTTGCTGCTGGCCTCGCTGGTCGCACTCCTGTTTACTCGTCATTTATTCAGTGGGCTGATCGCTGCGTTAAGGAGCATGACCGGCGTTGTGCATGATATTCGCGCCACGCGTAATTTTTCACGTCGGGTTCCTCCCTCAAAAATTAATGAACTGCACGTGTTCGGTGAGGATTTTAACAGCCTGCTGACCGAAATTGAAAAGTGGCAACTGCGTGAACAACAGGAGCGAGATTCTCTGCTGAAACGCGCGCTGCACGATCCGCTGACCGGGCTGGCCAATCGTGCTGCATTTCGCAGTGCACTGGACAGTGTGCTGAGTGATAGTGCCCGTAAAACCCATACTGCGCTGCTGTTTATGGATGGGGATAACTTTAAGGGTATCAATGATACCAGGGGGCATGCAGCGGGAGATGAAGTCCTGATGGCGATAGCGCAGCGATTATCTGACTGTGCTGCAAACACCCATCTTGTCTGCCGTTTTGGGGGGGATGAATTTGCCATGATCCTTGAAAATGTCAGCCATGATAATGAAGTCCAGGCGGTGATTGACGCGATTAATCTGCGCATGGCTGAGCCGATTGATCTTCAGGGCGGTGAGTCCGTGGTGATGACACTAAGTATTGGCCGCGCGGTAGCCAGCCAGGCTGCGACTGCCGAAGGCGTGATGGAAGCGGCCGATCGCAGTATGTATCTGGAGAAGCAGCAGCATCATCAGCGTGCTGCTTCTTAGTGATAATCATGGGAGATATGATGAAAACAATAAGAATGATGACTGGACTCGTATTGGTGCTGTTACTGGCGGCCTGCCAGAGCGCACCTCAGGGTAAATTCTCGCCTGAACAGATCAGCGCTATGCGATCACAGGGGTTTAGTGAAATCCCGGAAGGATGGATGTTGGGGATCTCTGAGAAGATCCTGTTTGGTAAAAATAAGTCAGAGCTGACGCCGGAGAGTGTTGCAACCGTTCAGCGCATGGCTAAGTTACTCTCCAGCACTGGGCTGCATCACGCGCGCCTTGATGGGCATACCGATAACTATGGTGATGAGAAATATAACGAGGCGTTGTCACTGAAGCGTGCCAACGCGGTAGCCGATGCCTGGGCAAGCGGAGCCGGTGTAGCACGCAGCAATATCACGACCCGGGGGTTGGGTGATAGCGACCCGGTACAGAGCAACAAAACATCACAGGGCCGGGCAGAAAATCGTCGTGTAGCGGTCGTTATCACCGCCCCCTGAAGCAGTCTAAAGAGACTCTGCCTCGTCGGCTATCGCGGGCGAGGCAGCATCATTATCTGGCCGCGCGCAGCAGTTCGACGACCAGTGGTGACAGCTCATCACGCAGTGCAGCGCGTTCGGACTGGAATAATGTAGCGGCATAGAATTTATGTCCCGGAAGTTCCATTGCCCGCACATCCCCCTCACGATCCCAGGCTGTCAGTCGCAGCGGATACGTTTTTAGATCGGCAACAAAATCCGGGTTGACGCCAAAGTTACAGTGATACCCTTCGCTGATTTCTGTCTTACCGTAAGCCTGTGCCAGAAGCGAGCCAGGTTCAATCACAATATCCCCGGTTTTTTCGACCAGCGAACAGCTTAATGGCGCGATCACCAGACGCCCACCGCTGTCGGTTTCGGCATGTCCTGCATCGCTCCAACCCATGACATTACGCGCGTACTCAACAATGGCATACTGAAACCCCCCGCAGGAGCCGAGAAAGGGCACGTTGTTTTCCCGGGCATAACGAAGAGTGAGGAATGCCCCCTCGTCGTTACTATACGGACTACCCGGCGTCAGCCACAGGGCATCATATTCCTGTAAAACACCGCTGTCGGTGATGGATTCAGTGGGAAGCCACTGCGGGCTGACATTGAGCTGAAGGGCGTGTGAGGCAAGTTGAACTGCTTTTGGAATGGCCTGATGCGCAACGGCATCGGGGCGATAGTCACCAACCAGAGCTAAACGGATCATGAGTGTTTCCTGTGCAGGTAAAAAAGGATGCTACTGCACAGTCATGATGCTGGCAAGCCGCTAAAGTTATTTCTAAGCTGAAAATTAACGCAGATTAAGGAGAGAGACATGACGCAGCGTATGAATGAATTTGGTCAACCTGTCGGTCCGGCATTGCCTTATTGGCAATCAGTGTCGGTACCAGAAGCAAACCGAATGGTCGGCATTTACTGCCGGCTGGAACCCCTGAATGTTGAGCTTCATTGCGAGGATCTTTATACGGCCTATGCTTCAGCGCCCGATGGTCGGGACTGGACCTGGCTGACGGAAGAACGTCCTGAATCGGTGGAGGCCTTTCGTATCTGGCTCAGTCAGCGTGCAGCCGAGAACGGCTTTGTGACCTTTACCCTATTTTGTGCAAGGCGTGATAAGCCTGTCGGCCTGGTATCGTATTTACGCATCGATCCGTCTAACGGCGTGCTGGAGATTGGTGGTGTCACCTGGTCACCCCTGATGAAACGCACGGTGATCGGTACGGAAGCGCTTTGGCTGATGATCAACAATGCCTTTACGCTGGGATATCGTCGCTGTGAATGGAAGTGCGACTCTTTGAACGAGCCCTCACGTCAGGCGGCACTGCGTCTGGGTTTTACCTGGGAAGGAACCTTTCGTCAAATGATGGCACGCAAAGGGCGTTCACGGGATTCAGACTGGTTCTCGATTATTGATAGTGAGTGGCCTGCGATCAATCAGGCGCTGGTTCAGTGGCTTTCTGCAGAGAATATTGATGCCAGCGGGCAGCAGCGTCAGTCACTCGGCAACCTGATGCGGGCGGTAAAGCCGATAGATGGCAGTGTTAATTGGCCCACTCTTTAATACGATAAGCCCGAAGCGTATGGCAATCAGCTCTGCGCCTACGCGGGTGGCAACAGCGCGGCTGGCGATATTGCTTTCAGCCGCCAGGATTTCGATGACGTCAATATCCGGTTGCTCAAAAGCCTGCGCTGCAATCTGGCACACAGCCTGACGGGCAATACCTTTACGCTGTTCGCTACGTCGTACCCAGTAACCAAGAGCGGCAGGGATATCGGGTCCGCTGCTGTAACGCAGCCCCACGCCCCCCAGAAGCCGCCCGTCTTCTGTAAACAGCCCGCATTCATTCGCTACGCCCTGACGGCGCTGTAAATGGGTGTAGCTGAACCACTTAAGTGCTTCCTCGGCTGTGTAATCTTCATGGGCCCATGCCATCCACGGTATTAAACTCTTCAGTGACTCCCTGACGGCCTCGACGAAGGCTACAGCATCACTGTTTTCGAATGGGCGTATGACTATTTTCATGATTCACTCTGAATTATTTGTCCTGACGGACAAAAATTATAGCGCCTCTCAGGAGGGCAGGTATTGGAAATGATTGGCTTTTTTGATGTTGAAATACTATCTGTAAATATATAATTACAGTTTGAGTTGTGGTGTATCTTGAGGGTTCTTGTTTAACTCATTGTATTTATTTATTTAAATTGTTTTATTGGTGTGGCTTCCTTCTCTGTGGTAATAAATCTGTACATCACTATATTGTTTTATGTACGCATTCTGGTACAGTTGTCAGCAACCTCACTGAGGATCCCTATTAATCGAATGACCAGGATGACGATCATGCAAAAAGATGCGCTGAATAACGTTCACATCGCTGATGAACAGATTCTGATTACCCCGGAAGAACTGAAAAAACAGTTCCCGCTGAACAGCGTACTGGAAGGGCAGATTGCCGCTTCACGTCAGACTATTTCCGATATCATCAGCGGAAAAGATCATCGCTTGCTGGTGGTCTGTGGCCCTTGTTCTATCCACGATACTGAAGCTGCACTGGCCTATGCCCGCGATTTGAAAGCACTGGCGGACCAGGTGGAAGACCAGCTCTACATTGTGATGCGCGTCTACTTTGAAAAGCCACGTACCACGGTTGGCTGGAAAGGTCTGATCAACGATCCGCATATGGATAACACCTTTGATATGGAAGCTGGCCTCCATATTGCACGTCAGCTACTGTTGAATCTGGTGGAGATGGGCTTGCCACTGGCAACGGAAGCGCTGGATCCAAACAGCCCGCAATACCTTGGCGATCTGTTCAGTTGGTCGGCCATCGGTGCACGTACCACCGAATCGCAGACACACCGCGAAATGGCGTCGGGCCTCTCAATGCCGGTAGGCTTCAAAAATGGTACCGATGGCAGTCTTGGCACCGCGATTAATGCAATGCGTGCAGCCGCGATGCCACACCGTTTCGTGGGTATCAACCAGGCAGGGCAGGTGTGCCTGCTGCAAACCCAGGGTAATCCTGACGGGCATGTGATCCTGCGCGGTGGGAAAAGCCCGAACTACGGTCCGGCCGATGTGGCGCAGTGCGAAAAAGAGATGCAGCAGGCGGGACTCCGTCCTTCCTTGATGATAGATTGCAGTCATGGCAATTCTAATAAAGATTTTCGTCGCCAGTCCGGCGTGGCCGAGTCTGCCGTTGCGCAGATTAAAGATGGCAACCGTTCAATTATGGGTCTGATGCTGGAAAGTAACATTCACGAAGGCAACCAGTCTTCTGAGCAGCCGCGCAGTGATATGCGCTACGGCGTTTCCGTTACCGATGCCTGCATTAACTGGGAAACAACGGAAACCCTGCTGCGTGAAATTCATCAGGATTTGACCGGAGTACTGGCGGCGCGTCTGTCGTAAGAGGGTTAATGAGTTATGGTGGCTGAACTGACCGCGTTACGCGATCAAATTGATGAAGTCGATAAAGCGCTATTGGATCTGCTGGCGAAACGGCTGACGCTGGTCGCCGAAGTCGGCGAGGTAAAAAGCCGCTACGGGTTACCGATTTATGTTCCTGAGCGTGAGGCCACGATGCTGGCCTCACGCCGTCATGAAGCGGAGTTGCTGGGCGTGCCTCCCGATCTGATCGAGGATGTTCTGCGCCGCGTGATGCGTGAATCCTACACCAGCGAAAACGATAAGGGCTTTAAAACCCTCTGTCCCGAACTGCGTCCGGTAGTGATTGTTGGCGGTAAGGGGCAGATGGGGCGTCTGTTTGAGAAGATGCTTACCCTGTCGGGTTATCAGGTACAGATCCTCGATAAAGGTGACTGGGATAACGCAGAAGCGATGCTGGCCAACGCGGGCATGGTGATTATTAGTGTTCCTATCCATCTGACCGAGCAGGTGATTGGTGAGCTGCCTCCGCTGCCGCAGGATTGCATCCTGGTGGATCTGGCCTCGGTGAAAAATAAACCGTTGCAGGCCATGCTGGCCGCGCATGCAGGACCGGTGCTGGGGTTACACCCCATGTTCGGCCCGGATAGCGGCAGCCTGGCGAAGCAGGTGGTGGTGTGGTGTGATGGTCGTCAGCCGGAAGCCTATCAGTGGTTCCTGGAACAGATTCAGGTATGGGGCGCACGCCTGCACCGTATCAGTGCCGTGGAGCATGACCAGAACATGGCGTTTATTCAGGCATTGCGCCACTTCGCTACGTTTGCTTATGGTCTGCACCTGGCAGAAGAAAATGTTCAACTGGACCAACTGCTGGCGCTTTCATCACCGATCTATCGACTGGAGCTGGCGATGGTCGGACGCCTGTTTGCTCAGGATCCACAGCTCTACGCCGACATTATTATGTCTTCAGAAAGCAATCTGGCCCTGATCAAACGGTATTATAAGCGGTTTGGAGAGGCAATAAAGTTGCTGGAGCAGGGCGATAAGCAGGCGTTTATCGACAGCTTCCGCCGGGTAGAGCATTGGTTTGGCGACCACGCGAAACGCTTCCAGGCAGAAAGCCGCACGTTACTGCGTCAGGCAAATGACAGCAGACCCTAGTGTTTAACAGGAGGGGCCGACATATCTGGCCCCTCCGTTTTAATCGTACCAAACCCCGCCTTGACGAAAATCTCCTGTCCCTCACAAGTTAACAACAGCTCAGCGAGCTTGTGGCCTGCGGGCTGACAAACAGCATAGCCATAGTCAGCGCGAGTTTGCCACGCCTCAGGTATCAACAACGTCGTAATACCCTCATTCGCCTCTAGAAGATGCGCATAGCTGCGGTAGCCAATAAAGAGATCGGCCTGCCCTGACTTTATCAACCAGACTGAAGCCTGCATCCCCGGAGGTACGGGTACGGAATCCTTTCCACCGACCAGTGGCATCGCACGCTGCTTTAACCGTTGGCCCAGTTCAGTCTCATGCTGTCCAATACGTTCGAATAGCTGCCAGGCGTAATCGCCACAGGGATCGCAGCCAGGTGTTGAGGTGGCGAGACGCAGAGCAGGATTGCGCAACAGATCGAGCCACTCAGCCGCCGAATCGACGCTATCGCTGCGAACGTTCAGGCACAAAAAGTTATGGCAGAATACGCCTGTCCTTTGTGCCAGCCCTGCCTGTAACAGTGTCTGCGGATGGGCAATACTGGCAGAGACGAACAAATCGCAGGCCTCACCTTGCTCTATACGCTGACGCAGTATTCCGGCTGGACCGAACTGCGTTTCTATCCCCGCCGGATAATAGTGCTGGAATGCACTTACCACGCCTGGCCAGACGTGACGCAGGCTGCCCGCGGCCAATACTTGTAAAGGCTTCATCCGTTGTTGCCGTGGTAGTGAGTACGGTAAAAACGTTGATACCAGCCGTCTGCCTGCTGCTGCATATCAATATCCGTAAATCTGGCCGGGTACAGTTTCTTCGCCATCCACAATTCTCCCAGTGCCATCGCTTCCGGCATCGGGTAGCCCCAGGCCTTGGCATACTCTGGCATCAGATAAACCCGGTGATTTTTGACGGCATCCACGGCCTGCCAGGCGGGCTGCTGGTTAATCTCGTCGAGTACTTTTGGATAACGGTCCTGGACAAAGATGACCTGCGGATTCCATGCCAGAATTTGCTCCATTGAAACCTGCTTGTAGCCCTTAACGGTTGATGCGGCAACGTTCATTGCTCCGGCATGCGCCATCATCAGCCCGGTGTATTTCCCCGAACCATAGGTTGTCAGATCGGGGTTAGCCATGTAGACACGAATACGCTCTTTTTCCGGAATGTCCTTGAGCCGGTCGGCAACCTGCTGACGCTGTTTAAAGGTTTCTGCAACCAGAGCGTCGGCCTGCTTTTGCTGATTGACCACCTCGCCAATCAGACGGATACCCTGTGCAAGGCCATCATTGTAGGCCTGTTCTTCATTTTCTAACGGTGGGTTGAGCTGGGCCTGCTGTGTGCCGCTGTCGGTACGCAGAGAGATGGCAATAACAGCGATGCCGAGATCCTGAATCTGATCAATCATTTCCTGGGGCGCATAGTTCGTGACAAACACCACCTGAGGATGAAGGGCAACCAGCTTCTCCAGATCAACATGGGTCAGATCGCCCAGCATCGGCAACGTATTCAACTGGGGTACCAGACGTGCATAGCCGTCGCCCAGCTGCTGTTTCCAGTTGCTGAGAATGCCGACTATTTTTCCCGTGGCATCGAGCTGTACCAGTAGATTTAAGGTCTGATGCTGAAGGACGACGACCCGATCAACGCGATCGGGCAATGTCACCTGACGACCGAGCTGATCGGTTACCTGGCGTGATGCTTGCGCAGAAAAAACGAATAAAGCAGAAAGAATAAGTACGGAAAAAGAGCGGAAAAGGGAAGTCATCATCGCTGCCTGAGTATCGTTGTATATCTTATGATATAGCGATCGACATCACAGGGTAAATGATTCTCTGTGGCAAAAGGGGAAAATCACCAGCCGCGATTGGGCTGGCGAGGTGTCCGGCGTTATTGGGGATCGATGGCGACGACGTTTTCGCTAGGGTAGCAGCCCAGTACCTTCAGGGAACGTGTGATTGGCGTCAGCTCGCTTAGCGCCTGCTGTACAGCATCGGTATTCAGGTTGCCCTGGAAATCGATGTAAAACATCTCCTGCCATGGATTCCCGTTAATCGGGCGCGACTCCAGTTTACTCATTGTCAGATTATGTTTTCGCAGCACCAGCAGAGCTTCCACCAGGGCGCCTGCCTGCTGGCCAGTGGCCATAATCAGCGTGGTTTTTGCCGGAACCTGGAGTGAAACCTCGACCGGCTTACGGGCCAGTACGATGAAGCGGGTAATGTTCTGGCGCTGGTTAGCCAGATTCCGCTCCAGCACCTGTAAACCATAAAGCTCACCGCCGGCTTCACTGCCCAGCGCGGCAACTTTCGGTGAATTCATGGCAGCGACTCTCTCCATCGCAGCCGCAGTACTTTCGGTGTACTCAATTTTCCAGTGCGGATGACGATTGATGAACTGGCTGCACTGCTGGAATGGCTGAGGGTGACTGTAGACTGTTTCAATCTGCTGCAGGTCAGTATTACCGGAGACGAGGACGCAGTGATCAATAGGGATAGTGATCTCACCGACAATAGACAGGCTGGTTTGCTGCAACAGGTCATAGACATCAGTGATTGACCCTGAAGTCGTATTCTCAACCGGCAGCACGGCGTAGTCAGCCAGCCCGGTTTCAACCTGATTGAAGATATCGTGAAACTTCAGGCAGCCATTCTCAATGAAGTTATCGAAATGACGTGCGGCATAGTGGCGTGATGCCAGATGCGAGTAAGAGCCTTTTGGCCCGAGAAAGGCGATGCGCGCAGAGTGAGCGTTGGTGTTGTTCAGATGTTTTTGCAGCAGCGCCTGCTGAGTCAGCACGGAATCTTCAATGATTTGCTGAAACAGGCGTGTGATGTAATGCGCATCCAGCTTATGGCCTTTGCCCAGAGTGATCAGGTGCTCAAGCAGATCGCGTTCGCGGTCGATATCACGGACGGGACGGTGGGTGGCCATTTTGGCCTCAGCAACTTCTACCGCCAGCGCACGGCGCTGGGCCAGCAGGGCCAGCAGTTGTTCGTCCAGTGCGCTGATCTTACCGCGCAGAGCCAGCAAAGGATTTTCGGGATTCATATTTGCTACCTGTCAGATGTTACTAAAAAAAAAGCCTCCCGTTTGGGAGGCTTTAATGTTCGTCTTCGCATTCACTCTTACACGACGAATTGCCTCCCAAATCAGGGGAAGGTAAAGAAGGTAAAAAAGAATGCGAAGAAAAACGGTGCTGATCTCATTGTGCTATCCATGATGTCTGGAAGGATAAAGTAACCGCTGCAATTTCATTCTGTCAATAAAAAACGCGCCCGCAGGCGCGTTATGACGGTTTAAACCGATTACTCTTCGTCTGTCTCAACCACACTCAGATCTTTAACACTGGCGGTGGCGCGGCGCGCTTCACCTTTATGCTGAACTTTATTCAGCTGACGTTCCAGCTTGTTAATCAGATCGTTGATGGCTGTGTACATATCTTCATGCTTGGCGCTGGCAATCAGCGGGCCGTTTGGCGTATTGATAGTTGCATCGGCAACAAACTCTTTCGGCTCTTTTGACAAAACAATGTGTGGATTTATCAGATGAGTTTGCCACTTTTCAAGTTTGGCGAGACGGTCTTCGACATGTTGGCGGATAGCCGGAGTAATTTCCATTTGCTTGCTGGTAATGTTCAGTACCATAGTGCTTACCTCTCTGTCATTTCCGTCTTGGTGAACCCAGCATACCGCGAAAAGTGTGAAAATGTGTGATCAAAATCACGTTATTTTGTCGCTTTTTGTCAAGAAGAACAAAACTGTGAGATGGGCGGGTAAATAGGGCTCTGGGGGTTGTCGAGGGGCATTTTCAGTGGCATTGTTGATAGGTTAACCTGACTGGAAATTTGGCATTTTGCCGTTTTTTAGTCAAAAAAATGGCAGCCCAGAGGCTGCCATTTTTGTCAGGTCAGACTCAGGCCTGATTGGTCGCAATGATTTTTGCCACACGATCGGCTTCTGCATTCAGCTGCAGATGACGGTAAGCATTTTCCATCAGCGGCAGTGCAGTGCGCGTAGCCTTTGTATCCGGGTAATCTTTCAGCATTTGCTCTACACGGTTAACCACAGCGACATACGCCTCGCGTTTAGTGTAGAATTCCGCCACGGATAACTCATATTTCGCCAGACGATCTTTCAGGAACACCAGGCGCTTGCGTGCATCGGTTGCATACTGGCTGTTTGGATAGCCACGCAGCAGCTGCGAGAAGTCTTTGAAAGCATCACGCGCATGGGTTGGATCGCGGTCTGAGCGGTCGATACCAAAAAAGCCTTGCAATGCACTGTCATCCAGCGCCATGTCCGTCAGACCACGCATATAAATAACGTAATCAATGTTCGGATGCGTTGGATTCAGGCGCATAAAGCGGTCAATGGCGGCTTGCGCCAGCGGCAAATCGGCATTTTTGTAGTATGCGTAGATCAGGTCTAGCTGAACTTGCTGGGAGTAAGGGCCGAATGGATAGCGGTTATCAAGTGCTTCCAGTTGCGTTATTGCTCCTTTAAAGTTACCGTCCTGCAGTTTTTGCTGGGCAGTGGCATAAATCTCGGAAGGCGGGCTGTCAGGCACCACATCCTTGGAGCCGGAACATCCAGCTAATGCCAGGCTCAACGTGGCTGCAGCCACCAGATATTTCATACGCGTCATGACGATTTGCTTATCCTCAGAGTGTTATTCAGGAAGCTGTCCGTTAAGCTTCCGATAGTGACCAGGTACGATAGCACATTATATTAAACGGCATCGCCGTGAAAACCCAACGTTAACGAAGAAGCTGTTTATTTATGGCACAACAAGTAAAACTCAACGCAACGGTATCCGAATCGCAACTCGGACAACGCTTAGATCAGGCTTTGGCCGAATTGTTCCCTGATTATTCACGTTCTCGCATAAAAGAATGGATTCTCGACCGTCGCATCACCGTCAACGGTGCAATTATCGACAAACCGAAAGAAAAAGTGCTCGGCGGTGAGCAAATTATCATCGATGCGGAAATTGACGAAGAAGCTCGCTGGGAAGCGCAGGATATCCCACTGAACATCGTCTATGAAGATGACGACATTCTGGTGATTAACAAACCGCGCGATCTGGTGGTTCATCCGGGAGCCGGTAATCCTGATGGCACGGTGCTGAATGCACTGTTGCATCATTTCCCGGCGATTGCTGATGTGCCTCGTGCTGGCATTGTGCACCGTCTGGATAAAGATACGACAGGTCTGATGGTGGTGGCGAAAACGGTCCCTGCACAGACGCACCTGGTGGAGTCACTGCAACTGCGCGAGTTCACTCGCGAGTATGAAGCCGTGGCTATTGGTCGTATGACAGCAGGCGGTACGGTTGATCAACCGATCAGTCGTCACTCGACTAAACGTACCCACATGGCAGTGCATCCGATGGGTAAACCAGCAACGACGCATTACCGCATTATGGAGCATTTCCGTGCCCATACGCGTTTGCGCCTGCGTCTGGAAACTGGCCGTACTCACCAGATCCGTGTGCATATGTCGCACATTAACCATCCGCTGGTGGGTGATCCGCTGTACGGTGGTCGTCCGCGTCCACCGAAAGGGGCATCAGATGCCTTTATCAGTACGCTGCGTGGTTTCGATCGTCAGGCCCTGCACGCCACCATGCTCCGTCTCTATCACCCGATTACCGGGATTGAAATGGAATGGCATGCACCGCTGCCACAGGACATGGTCGATTTGATCAATGCACTGAAAGCGGATACCGAAGAATTTAAAGAGCAACTGGACTGGTAATGAGCCTGATTGTACCAAAGTGGTCGGCCCCCGCTAACGTTCGCGCGTGCAGTAGTACGCGCCAGGGGGGCGTCAGCCAGGCTCCGTGGGACAGTCTTAACCTCGGTGCTCATGTGGGCGATGAGTTGCAGCATGTGCAGACTAACCGTCAGCGCCTGCTGGAACTGGCCGATTTACCGTCCATGCCACAATGGCTTGAGCAGGTTCATGGTACAGAGGTTCTGACGCTGGACTGGAAGGTGCCGGCTTCACTGCGTGCGGATGCGGCTTATACCCGAACCCCTGGCGTTGTCTGTGCTGTGATGACGGCTGACTGTCTGCCGGTGCTTTTTTGTTCGCAGGATGGCCAGGAAGTGGCTGCCGCGCATGCTGGATGGCGTGGATTATGTGATGGCGTGCTGGAGGCAACAATTAATGCCTTTTCTGCCCCTCCGTCGCAGATTTTCGCCTGGCTTGGCCCGGCGATTGGTCCGGATGCTTTTGAGGTCGGGCCGGAAGTGCGTGAGGCTTTTATTGCGCAAAATCCAGCCGCCGCAGCCGCTTTTTTCCCTAAGGGGGAAAAGTTTTATGCCGATCTCGGACATTTAGCAAAACAGCGTTTAGATGCCATCGGCGTGCGCCACGTCTGGGATGACGGCCAATGTACCCTCAATCAAAGTGAGCAATTTTTCTCCTTCCGACGCGATGGCGTCACTGGCCGTATGGCAAGTTTGATCTGGCTGATATAACCTAGCGCCATAAGACGGTCCGGATTGATGTTTTTTTCTCCAAAATGTCAGGTCATTACCTTGAAAAATTTGAGGGATGACCTCATTTAATCTCCAGTAGCAATTTGACCTGATAGGGGGAAATTATGCGTCTGGATCGTCTTACTAACAAATTTCAGCTGGCTCTGGCTGATGCTCAATCTCTGGCCCTCGGCCGTGACAATCAATTCATCGAACCTTTGCATCTGATGAGCGCATTGCTCAATCAGGATGGCGGATCCGTTCGTCCTTTACTGACCGCTGCCGGTGTTGATGTCGCTTCACTGCGTACCAACATTGAACAGGCACTCACCCGTTTACCGCAGGTCGAAGGCACCGAGGGTGATGTTCAACCTTCTGCGGACCTGGTACGGGTGCTTAACCTGTGTGACAAACTGGCGCAAAAACGTGCCGACAACTTTATTTCATCCGAATTATTCGTTCTGGCGGCGCTCGACTCGCGTGGTTCTCTGGCAGATTTACTCAAATCTGCGGGGGTCACCAGCGATAAGCTGACGAAAGCGATCGACCAGATGCGTGGAGGCGATAGCGTGAACGACCAGGGAGCTGAAGATCAGCGCCAGGCATTAAAAAAATACACCATCGATCTGACCGAGCGCGCGGAGCTGGGTAAACTTGACCCGGTTATTGGCCGTGACGAAGAAATTCGCCGTACGATTCAGGTCTTGCAGCGCCGTACTAAAAATAACCCGGTACTGATCGGTGAACCTGGTGTTGGTAAAACCGCCATCGTTGAAGGCCTCGCGCAGCGCATCATTAATGGTGAAGTGCCCGAAGGTCTGAAAGGCCGCCGGGTACTGGCACTTGATATGGGGGCGCTGGTGGCGGGTGCCAAATATCGTGGTGAATTTGAAGAGCGCCTGAAAGCGGTTCTCAGCGATCTGTCGAAACAGGAAGGCAATGTCATTCTGTTTATTGACGAGTTGCACACCATGGTCGGTGCCGGTAAGGCTGATGGCGCGATGGATGCGGGCAACATGCTGAAACCTGCACTGGCGCGAGGTGAACTGCACTGCGTGGGTGCCACCACCCTGGACGAATATCGCCAGTATATAGAAAAAGATGCTGCGCTGGAGAGACGCTTCCAGAAGGTCTTTGTGGCTGAACCGAGTGTGGAAGATACCATCGCGATCCTGCGTGGGCTGAAAGAGCGTTATGAGCTGCATCACCATGTGCAGATTACTGACCCTGCTATCGTGGCAGCGGCGACTTTATCGCATCGCTACATTTCCGACCGTAAGTTGCCGGATAAGGCGATTGACCTTATTGATGAAGCCGCGTCGAGTATTCGTATGCAGATCGACTCGAAGCCAGAGTCTCTTGACCGCCTTGAGCGACGTATCATTCAGCTGAAACTGGAACAGCAGGCGCTGAAGAAAGAGTCTGACGACGCCAGTATCAAACGGCTGGAGATGTTGGAAACTGAGCTGAACCAGAAAGAGCGTGAATACTCAGAACTGGAAGAAGAGTGGAAAGCTGAAAAAGCGGAGCTCTCTGGAACTCAGCATATTAAAGCCGAGTTAGAACAGGCGAAGCTGGCTATGGAGCAGGCGCGACGTCAGGGAGACCTCGGGCAGATGTCCGAGCTGCAATACGGGAAAATTCCAGAGCTGGAAAAACAGCTTGCTGCCGCAACGCAGACCGAAGGTAAAACCATGCGGCTGCTGCGTAACCGTGTTACCGATGTTGAAATTGCTGATGTGTTAGCGCGTTGGACTGGTATTCCTGTTGACCGCATGATGGAAGGTGAGCGTGACAAGTTACTGCGTATGGAGCAGGAGTTGCATACACGGGTGATTGGTCAGAATGAGGCAGTGGAAGCGGTATCGAATGCGATTCGTCGCAGCCGTGCTGGCCTGGCCGATCCGAATCGCCCGATTGGTTCGTTCCTGTTCCTTGGGCCAACTGGGGTAGGGAAAACCGAGTTGTGTAAGGCACTGGCTAACTTTATGTTCGACAGCGATGACGCGATGGTGCGTATCGATATGTCCGAGTTTATGGAAAAACACTCAGTGTCTCGTCTCGTCGGGGCACCTCCGGGCTATGTCGGTTATGAAGAAGGGGGCTATCTGACCGAGGCGGTTCGCCGCAGACCTTACTCTGTCATCCTTCTGGATGAAGTAGAAAAGGCGCATCCGGATGTGTTTAACATTCTGTTGCAGGTGCTGGATGATGGCCGTCTTACTGACGGGCAGGGCAGGACGGTCGACTTCCGTAATACGGTGGTCATCATGACATCGAACCTGGGGTCTGATTTGATCCAGGAACGTTTCGGTGCATTGAGCTACGGTGAGATGAAAGAACTGGTGTTGTCGGTTGTCAGCCAGAACTTCCGTCCGGAGTTCATCAACCGTATCGATGAACTGGTCGTCTTCCATCCGCTGGGTGAGCAACATATTGCTTCTATTGCACGCATCCAGCTTGCACGCCTGTATCAGCGTCTGGACGATCGTGGGTATGCTCTGCATATCTCTGAAGCGGCGCTGCAGAAGCTGGGTGAAAATGGTTATGACCCGGTCTATGGGGCAAGGCCGCTGAAACGTGCAATTCAGCAGCAAATTGAGAACCCGCTGGCACAGCAGATACTTTCTGGTGCGCTGATTCCGGGGAAAACCATAGAAATGGATGTACAGGATGGCGTAATCGTCGCACATCAGTAATCTCGGTAAGTAATAGAAATGGGCCTTTGGCCCATTTCTGTTTATTAAAGCAGCATAAATCGAGGCCAAAAGCGGCTTTTGCATGAAAAATAAGCATGTGAAAAGTTTTTTGCAATTAGCCCTTGTCAGTCGCCAGAAAATCCCTATACTGCGCCTCCACTGACACGGAACAACGGCTTACAAGTCAACGTGTCAGGAGGTTCAGGAAGCATCTGAGCCGCCGGAAAAACTTCTCAAAAAGAAGTTGACTCCGAAGGAGGAAAGCGTAATATACGCCACCTCGCAACAGGAAGCTTCGGCACTGATTGCACCG
>NZ_JABANZ010000019.1:0-24153 GCF_013074405.1 Erwinia sp. JH02 | reverse complement strand
GTCAAAAGATAAAATTGGCGTTGCCACGTAAGGCTATTTTAACTTATTAAGTTGAATGTGCATCCTGTTTCGACTTAAATTTTAAAGGACCGCTTGTGGCACAAAGCCGCCTCTTCTGTGGCGATCATGCAGCTAAGTGTAAAACACGAACTCTGTCATACAGCGCACACCGTATAAGCACAAACACCCGTCGCTCCCCGCTCAGGGCTGCCCATGCATATCCCAGCGTGATGAACCCATGATGTCGTAGATGTGCTGATCTTTAAATGGCGGGAATTTAGCGTGTTTGGCCGCTTCTGCCAGAGCATGACAATAAGCGTCATCGCCCCCCTTAATGATGAAATTCTGCAAAGTACCATCGATATTGAAATCGAGATGCGCATTGCATCGTTTACCCTCCCAGGCATGTGGATCGGTTAAGGCTGCATCCAGGGCTTTTTTGATCGATGAGGCCTGCTCACCAAACATGTCTTTATCTGATACCTTCCCGGAACGGTTGTAGGTACAAGATTCAAGGGCGCTATTCTTCTTACAATCTTTAGGCGTGAGTGGAGTACAGCCTGCAACTGCTGTCGTGAGTACCAACATTATCAATAGGTTAGTCATATCTAAATCCGTTTAAGCCATTTTACTTAGTCTTGGGTATTCTGGTAGAGATCCCAACGGTTGCCGTAGAGATCTTCAAACACCACCACCGTTCCGTACTCCTCCTCGCGCGGTTCCTGGCAGAAATGCACGCCTTTTGCCTTCATAGCGTGGTAGTCGCGCCAGAAGTCATCGGTTTGCAGGAACAGGAAAACCCGGCCGCCACACTGGTTACCGATAAAGCCTTCCTGTCGTTCATTGGAGGCGCGGGCCAGCAGAATATTGCAGTCGCTTTCCGGGTTCGGTGTCACCACCACCCAGCGCTTTCCTGGCTGTGGCGTATCTTCAACGAGGGTAAAGCCCAGTTTATCCGTGTAATACTCAATCGCACGGTCGTAGTCGTCGACCACTACCGCCACGTAACCCATGCATCGCTTTTGCGTTCTCATTTTCTACTCCGTCAGGTTTCAGGCATCGCGGCCCGGTACCTTTTTTATCACAGAAATCCCTTATTGCCAGAGCACTGTTCGCTACCTCATTCAACAACACACTGGAACCATGCGGAAGATAATCAGCGGGCAATACGTTGGCTGAGCCTGCGGCGGATTTGTCTCATTCTGTTGACATCGTACTTATGCTTTCGCGTGCGGGCACTCCCCGGACTCCCGAAGAGCTTAGCCAGCACGCCTGCCTGGTTTTTCGTTATCCCACCGATGGACGTTTTCTCCCCTGGCAATCGGCGCTGAATTCAAAGGTAAGAGCATTTATTGCGTTTTTAGAAGAGGCGATTTAAGACGCTGGACGATCTAAAGTGCGCAGCGTGTTTGACGTGAAGTGAAAAATGTCAGCCCGGCTGCGCTAATCAGTAACAGGCCACTCAGTGCAAAAGCGCTCTGCCAGCCGAGGTGGTCAAACACCATCCCCCCAGTCATTGAACCCAGGGCTATAGAGAGCTGAACGACGGCAACCATGAGCCCGCCTCCCGCTTCTTCATTCCCTGGCAGCGTCCGTGCGATCCATATCCACCACCCCGTTGGCGCTGCAGTGGCAAGCATCCCCCAGCAGCCTAACAGTAGCGTAGCGGCCCAGACGCCGTGTCCGGTCAATATTAACCCCACGGCAATGGAGGCCATAAGGCAAGGGATGGCAATCAACGTCGGATAAAACCGCTTGTTCAGGAATGGGGTGATGACCAGCGTGCCAACCACCCCCATGAAACCGGTGGTGAGCAGAATCAGTGACAAACTGGACGTATTGACCCGGGTTACTGTTTCCAGAAAGGGGCGCACATAGGTAAATAACGCAAACTGCCCCATAAAGAATAATCCGCAGGCCAGTAAACCCGTTGTCACGATAGGGTGCCTGAAAAGACGAAACACCGATCCGCGCGATGCGTCACTTTTATTGTTGTCCATGTTGGGCAGGCTAACCCACTGCCAGATGAAGGTCACAACCGCGATTGGGACCAGGCACAGGAAAGCGCCGCGCCATCCAATGCTTGACCCAAGATAGCTGCCAAGCGGCGCCGCCACGACAGTCGCCAGCGCGTTACCGCCATTAAAAATGGCTAACGCACGGGCGACCTGATGCTTTGGCACAAGGCGAATAGCCGTTGCCGCAGACATTGACCAGAACCCACCAATCGCGATACCAATCAGGGCTCGTCCTGCCATATAAACCAGGTAGCTGGAGGCCTGGCCGATAATGGCTCCCGATATTGCCATCAGAACCGTCATCCCCAGCATCAGATGCTTACGATTAACGTTTCCGGCAAGGCCAGACAGTGTCAGGCTGGTCAGGACCGCAAACGCACCGGAAATGGCAATTCCCAGGCCCGCCAGCCCCTCCGTTACGCCCAGGTCTGTGGCTAAAGGCGTCAGTAAACTGACCGGCATAAATTCTGATGCAATCAGTACAAACACGCACAAGGTCATGGCAAAAACGCCGTTCCAGTGTGCAGGTTCTTCATGTTGTGGTGTTTTAAGACTCAGTGTGGACATTATCAGCATCTCTGAAGATCGCCCCGGCCCTGTTAAGGCAAACCGGGACGGACGCTATTCACAGAATAACGATCAAGCATCAAGGCCACCTTCACGATGTGGGTGGCCTTTGACGGGTTGAGGAGGACGGTTTTTATTTCAAGCTGGTTTTGAAGAACTGTTCAAAACGGACAAACGGTATCTTACCGGCGACATTGTCGTATAAATCCACATGGTTGGCCCCAGGGACAATCACCAGTTCTTTCTTGTTACTGCCAACGGCTTTATAGGCATCCTCTGCAAAATAGCGCGAGTGTGCATTTTCACCTGTCACGATCAACGTTGGGATCGTGATTTCCTTTGCATAGCTCAACAGCGGCATATTCATAAAGGATAAGGGCGTTGTCGCCGTCCATGCGCCAGTGGAGTTCACGGAACGCTCATGGAAACCGCGCGGCATCCGGTAATAATCGAAAAATTCTTTGAGTATCGGGTTTGGATTTGCGGGTAACGCTTCCGGCAGAATACGCGCTGAAGTGCTTACGCTACCGTTCTTATCCACATAAATATCATGACCGGCGTGTGCGATAGTGCCGTTTTCCGCATCCTTCCAGCGCTGCTCATTAAGATACTGCAAAACGGCGCGGCGATCGGCAGTTGAATAACGGTCTTTGCCCTCGCCAACGCCATGCCCCATCGCCCGGCTCATATCGTACATCACGCTGGTGGCAACCGCTTTAACGCGTGTATCCATGGCTGCCGCGTTCAACGCCATTCCCCCCCAGCCACAGATGCCGAGTAAACCGATGCGGTTGCGATCCACCTCTTTTTGTAACCCAAGGAAATCAACTGCGGCACTAAAGTCCTCGGTGTTGATATCCGGAGAGGCGACATTACGCGGGTAGCCACCGCTTTCGCCGGTATAAGAGGGGTCGAATGCCAGTGTCACAAATCCCTGTTCTGCCAGCGTCTGCGCATACAGGCCGCTGGATTGTTCCTTCACCGCGCCAAAGGGACCACTCACGGCAATCGCAGCCAGTTTGCGTTCCCCTCGATTTTTGGGCAGGTAAAGATCCGCGACTAACGTCAGCCCATACCGGTTCTGGAATGACACTTTGCGATGATCAACTTCACTGCTGAGAGCGAAAGTTTTATCCCATTTTTCTTCCATTGAAACGGGGGCATTCGGATGGGCTGTGTCAGCATAACTCATCGTTGTTGTTCCTGATATTGATGCGCATAGCAGTAGGGCTGGCATTGCGGCGGTCAGTTTACGGGTGAAAACGCGCATTAAAAACTCCCCTGAAAACATGAGACAGGTACAGGTTTCATACGGACAACGCTGCGGTGTGTGATATCAATGTGCTGATTATAATGGGCATAAATAGTGCTGATTAGCCGGGCTAAAATGCTAAGATTAATATCATTTTGTTATGAATTCAGAGGCGGTCGTGGCGGCACCTTTGGCCAGATACGCTGAGGACACACTGATGGCGAAACGGGAAAACTATAATGATCTCTACTTGTTTATGCTGGTCGTGCGAGAGGGGAGTTTTACCGCCGCAGCGCGTCGGCTTGGGCTGGCGCAATCAGGGATCAGTCGCGCTGTGCGCGAACTTGAAGAGAGGTTAGGGATACAGCTTCTGGTTCGAACCACGCGCAAATTATCATTGACGCAGGCAGGGGAACGGCTCTATCAGACCGTAGAATCCGGGTTTGATGCTTTAGATACGGGCCTTGCAACACTGGCATATTATCGGAGTATCCCCTCGGGTACGGTACGCATCAATGCCAGCCAGCATGCTATTGATAAAGTGCTGCTACCGAAGCTGGCCGTCTTTAAACAACGCTATCCGGATATCGAACTTGAGCTGATCAGTGAAAGCCGGTTTGTCGATATTATTGCTGAGAGATTCGATGCCGGTGTCCGTCTCGGGCCGGAGGTGGGCAGTGGCATGGTGGCGGTACGTATTACCCCGGATATGGAGATGGTCGTGGTGGGCACGCCCGAGCATTTTCGTCGCTATGGTTTTCCACAAACCCCGGCTGATTTAGTGATGCATCCCTGCATTGCCTACCAGTTTGCCGACGGCAGTCTGTACCAGTGGGAGCTTAATCAGGACGATAAAAAGATCACGCACCGGCCACAGGGACAATGGGCCTTTTCTGACAGCTATATGGAAGCAAAGGCAGCCAGGCTGGGGCTGGGACTGGCGTATGTCCCTGAGGAACTGGTGGCTGAGGATTTGGAGCAAGGGACGCTTATCAGAACCTTACGGCCTTATAGCCAGCGGATGGAAGGTTCGTTCCTTTATTATCCTCATCGCAATGTGTCACCTGCGCTCAGAGTGGTCATTGATACATTGAAAATCGGATGTGTCGCTAACCCGTCCCCTGTATGAGGACGGTAGCGCTGAGTCACCCGGAGATGCGTCGTGTCCGGGCCTTAATCTGGCAGGAGGATATGGGCACAGGGAAGGGCTCAGTGACCGTGAACCGTTAATCCGACCAGCCGGATAACAATCGGACGCACAACGAGTATGCAGACAAAGGCAGCAGGCATGGCAACCTTGTACGCATTCATCACACTTTCCATGTAATGTGGCCCCATGCCAAATTCCGCGAGCGTGATGACCAGGCTCATCATAAATGCCATGATGGTCGCCATATAAAGCGCAAAGATGTAGGGTGAAGTGTGCTTTGGAAGGCGCACGCGTGGGGTATTCCTGGCGACAGCATTCGTCATTACGTTATCCTGTTTTATCAAAGGGGGGAAACGGCCACTAACCTAACAAGCTAACCAGGACGGCGGTAGAGCCGTTATGCTTTAATCATTATTAAGTAAAAGTGACGAATGAGGCATTGGGAACACTATGGATCTGTTGGGGCTGATGAGTAATTTTATCCGCGTGGTGGAGAACGGCAGTATCGCCGCGGCGGCGCGTGCCAAAGGAATGAGCCCGGCGGCGGTGAGCCAGAGCCTTTCCCGGCTTGAGGCTCATCTGGGCGTGCGTCTGCTATCACGCACCACCCGCAGCATGACCTTAACCGAAAGTGGTCAACGTTATTTCGAGAAAGTACGTCACATTCCTCATGATATTGACCTCGCCTCGCAGGCTGCTGCCATTGAAACCAAACCGCAGGGCCCACTTTGTATCGCGACGACGGCTGCATTTGGTCGGTACGTCATTGCTCCACTAATGCCTGCGTTCAAAGCGTCTTACCCTGATATTGATATCGAACTGATCAGTACCGATCGTAACGTCGATCATCGTCTGGAAGGCGTCGACGTCAGTATTCGTATTGAGGCGCAGCTCAACGATCAGCTGATTGCCAGAAAAATCGCCTCATTACCCTTTATATTCTGCGCCGCCCCCGCTTATCTGGCGCGTGCGGGCACTCCCCGGACTCCCGAAGAGCTTAGCCAGCACGCCTGCCTGGTTTTTCGTTATCCCACCGACGGACGTTTTCTCCCCTGGCAATTTATCGTCGATGGGCAACCTGTTAACGCGAAACTTAATCCCGAATTTGTCAGCGATGATATTGATATCATTGCAAAAATAGCAGAAAGCGGCGGAGGGGTTGCCCGTCTGGCAAGCTTTATTGCCCAGCCGTTAATCGACAAGGGGCGACTCACCCCTTTATTCTGCTCAGGCCTCAGCGGTGAGAGCGACATCGCGTCTTCACCGATGAATATTTATGCCTGCGTCAACGAACGTTCGGCGCTGAATTCAAAGGTAAGAGCATTTATTGCGTTTTTAGAAGAGGCGATTTAAGACGAAACGTCGGAGGATCGCACAGCAGAATCGGTCAGTGTGGCCCTCACGTGAGGAAGGCTTTGCGGATAATTCTGCTGAATAAACTCAATCATCTTTTCCCGCACGTGGCAGCGTAAATCAAAGGCCGTGGGGGAATTCTGTGCCGTCATTAATAATCGGATCGTCATGGTTTTGTCAGTCGTATCGGTGACCTGAAGCACCTGAGTCTGTTGATCCCAGAGCTTTGTTTCACTGAGGACTTTTTCAAAATATTTACGCAGAGGATCTAATGGCATGGAATAATCAAGGTAAAGAAAAACAGAACCTAATATTTGTGCGTTATTACGCGTCCAGTTCTGGAAGGCGTTTTCGGTAAAGTAGGTAATGGGCAGAACCAGTCGGCGCAGGTCCCAGATACGCACAACCACATAAGTCAGGTTGATCTCCTCAATCCATCCCCATTCATTTTCAACCACCACGGCATCATCAATTTTTATCGGTTGCGTGAAGGCGATCTGAATGCCGGCAAACAGGTTAACCAGCGACTTCTGCAGGGCAAAACCAATGATGATCCCCGCCACCCCAGCACCGGCCAGGATTGTGGTGCCGAATTTTCGAACCCCAGGAATACTCAGTAACACCAGGGAAAGACAGAATAGCACCAGTAAGACGATAGCGACCTTTTTGACATACATTATCTGCGTGCGAATTTTACGGGCGCGAAGATTATTTGAAAGGTTAATGTCATAGCGAATAAAAAGCATATCCTGCGCGACATTAGTCAAGCGGATTAAAATAGAGCAAAATGATAATATAATAAATATATTAATGACTGTACTTATAAAAGAAAGTGAGTTCGGATTAACATTAATATAATTAACCCCTACATTGATTAACAGTAAGGGGATGAAAAGAAACATTGATCCACGAAGATGCTTTTCAAGTGATTTGAAGAGCTTTCTGTCACGACTCTGCCAGTATCGGATGAATCTTAAAAGTATAAATCGGGCCAGGAAACCCACTGCAAATGAGAGCGTGACGAGCAATACAGCAGGCACCCATGATGGAGCACCAGATAACTCACCGAATATCATTGGCATTCTTTTTCCCTTATCTTCCGCCAACAACCCATTAGTTGTCAGGTCAGTAATAAAACTCAGTAACCGCTCTCTTCTCAGTGATCTGCGGATGAAATGATGAATACATGAGTGTATGAAAAATCGAGTGTCCTGACTGTCTTAACACAAAAAAAATTTGAAAAGAAACCGATTTTTGTGGGGCATCAGCGTGATCCAGCTCACCCCCGCATTCAGCAGTATGTCCGCCCAGGATGGCCTGCTTAACTTGCCTGACCCGCCGCTTTGGCAAACAGACGCACATCTGCTGCGCGGGTGATCGCCGTGAGTGTTTTGATGGTCGGGTTCCCTTTTTCGGAAAGCGTGCGGTAAAGTTGCTCACGGGACAGACCGGACTTAGCCGCAATTTCACCGATGCCGCCACGGGCATTGACCACGTGGCGCAGGGCGGTCAGAAAAGCACCGACGCCACCGTCTTCATAAATATCTTCCAGTGCTGTTTGCAGGTAAACCTGCGCGAATCCGGGATCCTCACGGAGCATGTCGATAACGGCGGTATCATGTTCAATTGCTTTACTGTGCATATCTTTACCTCGTCAATGGTGATATTTCATCCTTGATAATTTTAACTGTAGTTTAAATACAACAGACAGGCAAGTGACTACCTCGTAAGAAAAGCTGTACACGAATAAGTACAAATAATTGTTTTTTTTGAAATAAAAAAATCGCGCTGAATTTCAGCGCGATTGACGAGTTCAATGCAGGCAGTTTACTGCGGATGATATTCGATATTGATCGGCTCATCCGGCAGCTTAGTAAAGGTGCGGATAATGTAGTGATAGTCAGCGGTCGGATTCGTCTGGCTGAACTGCTGCGGGTAGAAGTCCTTCGCCAGCATCTCAATGCCGATAATGTTGTACGGATGGTTATAGAAGTGGTGATACACCGCCGCCACTTTGCCTGCTTTTACCGCCGGAATATCTTTCACCCCGGTACGATTGCGCAGGTTGTCAAAGCTGGCCTTAATCTCGCTCACCTCGGTGTTGTAACCCAGCGGGATCACCGGGCTGGTTTTACCCCCGCGCTTCGAGCCACTCATCACGTAGTAATCCGGGTTCAGGTTGATGACCTTTTCCACCGCGATGGTGCCGCTGGTGCCGGGCAACAGATCGGAACCGATATTTTTCGCGCCGGTAGCTTCTATCAGCGCGCCCCAGCCGTTATGGCCGTGGGTGAAGCAGCACTCACCGCCGCCGCCTATCCCGGCAATCGGCTCAACGAATACGCTCGGTTTAGGTGATACGTTTTTGACTGCGGCCTGAATGGCGTTGAGTTTCTGGGTATAAAAATCGGTGTAGGCGCGGGCATTGTCTTCCTTATTCAATACCTTGCCCAGCAGGGTAATGCTGGCCGCGGTATTCTGTACCGGGTGCAGCTCATCATCAACAAACAGCACCGGGATATTCAGCGCACTCAGTTGAGTCAGTACCCCGGTCTGTTTCAGCGCCGGTTTGGCGCGCAGCTGGGCAATCATCAGGTCTGGTTTTTTGGCGATCACCGTTTCAAGGTTGACCTCACCCTGGTCAGAAAAGCCCATATCGAGGATTTTTTCCGCGTCCGGCCAGCGTTTTTTTAGCAGGTTCCAGCTACCGGTATCCTGCTTTTTCATCAGGTTATTCCAGGAGACGACACGCTGGAAAGGGTTGTCACGGTCAAGTAAGGCGAGGCTGAGGATTTCACGTCCGTCCTGGAGGATCACCCGCTGCGGTTCATGGTTGATGACCACTTTTTGCCCGTCCATATCGGTGACGGTCAGCGGGTAAGTGGTGGCGAATGCCAGTGAAGGCAGCGTCGCCAACAGCAGAGCGGGTAAGGTTTTCAGCGTTGTCATGGTACAAATTTCCCGGCCAGTTAATAAACGATAATTGTTATCATTATTATTGGCCGGAGAGTAAACGAAAGTTAAACAGAATGTAAACGGCGCACCCGAAAATCGTGACGGGATTTGTCAGGATGGCGTTTTAAAGCGGCGCGGCTTCTCACGACGAAAACCCAGCCCGATGATCCAGCCGAAAACATAAGGCAGGAAAGGAAAGCGCTTGATGATACGCGGCAGCGGGCTGGATTCGCCCTCTTTGCGTTTTTTTCCGCTCATTTTTATCTGGATAAATTGCGTGGCGCAGGTTGGGAAATGGCGGCGTTTTTGCACTTTTTGCAGCAGGCGCAGGCTGACTTTCCCCTGGCGTAACGCGGGCGTCAAAATGTTGGCGCAGGCAACGGCATCCTGGATCGCGAGGTTGACGCCAACGCCGCCGATAGGCGACATCGCATGGGCGGCATCCCCGATGCACAGCACGCCGGGCTTCATCCACGCATCCAGTCTGTCGATGCGGATATCGAGTAGCCTGACCTGCTGCCAGTCGGTCATCTCTGCCAGTCTGGCGGCCGGAAAGGGCGCCACGGCGGCAACCTGCTGTTTAAACGCCTCGATTCCTGCGGCCTTCATTGGCCCGAACTCACCTTTGGTAATGGAGTAGCCGCACTGCCAGAAACTGCCGCGATCGAGCATGATAAAGTTTTGTTTGGGTCCCTTGTGGCCCATATTCCATTCCGGGTCCTCATCGCGTTTATCCAGCGGGAACCACAGCACATCGCGCGGCGATCCAAACGAGCGCCCGGTCAGCCCGGCCTGCTGCCGGACCTGCGAATGCCGTCCGTCACAGCCGATCACCAGCTGTGCGTGGATGTCGCAGGTGCCGCTGCTGTTGCTGGCGCGCACGCCGCATACGCTGCCATTGTCATACAGTAATTCGCTGAATGCGGTGGACTGGCGCAGGGTAAACGCGGGCAGGGCAGACGCTTTCGCCGCCAGAAAATTGAGGAAGTCCCACTGTGGCATAAACGCAATAAAGCGGCATTTTACCGGCAGGCGGGAAAAATCGGCCAGCGTGACCTCTTCACCCCCTACTTCTGCCTGTAAACGCGGGGCACGCTGATGAGGCAGGCTGAGTAACTCATCCAGCAGGCCCAGGTGATGCATGATTTGCAGCGTGGAGGGATGAATCGTGTCACCCCGGAAGTCGCGCAAAAAATCGCCGTGTTTTTCGATCACGGTCACCTGCACGCCTGCGCGCGCCAGCAGATAACCCAGCATCAGTCCGGCCGGGCCGCCGCCTACGATACAGCAGTCAGTGGTGATGCGTTCAGGGGACGTTGCGTTCATGTTGGCTCCGGGTAGGTAATCGCTGGTTTATGGTAATGGTTATCATTATCTTTGGCGAGCGGTGATTTGCGCAGATTGGCTGGAACTGGCGACCCGGAACTGAAGGTCCATCATGACAGATTAATGCCTGCGAAGGGTTCGACCTTTTACCGGTCGAACCCTGTTGAGGGGGTGCGTCAGGGTTTTAGTCGATTAGCGCAACTCAACTGCATACTGCGCAACGGGCGTGATCTTCTTAATCAGCTTATTCTTCAACAAAAACTGTTCGTAAGCGTCATACCGTTTCACGTCCAGTGCCGCCGGGTCTCTGGCAAACAGCGGCAGGGTTTTCTGCCACGCCACATGGTTCAGCTCGGTATTCAGCTCCGGGTGCGCTTTGGCGAACACCTGCCAGCTCTCTTCCGGGTGGGCCTGTAAATAGTCGTTGCCTTTCTTCAGCGCCGCGAGGAATTTCTTCACCTTCGGTTCATTGACGCTATCGCGATTCGCCACAATCACCAGCTCGTCATAGGCCGGAACGCCGTAATCCTCAACGTTAAATACCACCGGATCTTTGCCCTGTAGCTTCAGCTCTTGCGCTTCAATATTGCGGTAACCTCCAATCACCGCATCCACCTGCCCGGCCAGCAGGGCGCTGGTCAGCTGGAAGTTAACGTTGACCAGCTTAATCTCCTTCAGGCTGGCGCGCTCCTGCTTCAGCATGGTGGTCAGCGTTGCCTGTTCAATACCGCTCACGGAATAACCCACCGTTTTCCCTTTCAGTTTTGCCGGTGAGGTGATGCTTTTATCGAGCGTCATCACCGTGTTCAGCGGGGTATTGATCAGCGTGCCCACGCGCACCAGCGGCAGGCCTTCATCGGCGAAAAAGTGCAGCTGCGGCTGATAAGTAATGGCGAGATCCGCCTGTTTCGCTGCGACCAGGCGCGGTGGCAGGGAAGGATCGGACGGGGGGACAATCTTCACGTCCAGCCCTTCCGCCTTAAATGCCCCGATCTGATCGGCAACCATAATCGGTGCGTGGTCCGGGTTGATATACCAGTCGAGCACCAGCGTCAGTTTCTCGTTGGCCATGACGCCTGTGGAGCAGGCACCGCTTAACAGCAGGGCAGCGCAGGTTTTCATCATCATTCTGTGTTCCTTTCAGATTTAAGGGGAATCAGCATTATTCGGGGGCCCAGTTGATCAGGCGATGGAGCAGGGCATCGACCGCCATCCAGAGTAAGACGGTCATCAGCACCAGGATAAACAACGCGGCAAAGCACTGATCGGTTTGCATGCGCGCATTGGCATTCAGCATTACGTAACCCAGCCCTTCGGCCGAACCCACCCATTCGCCGATAATTGCGCCAATCGGTGCCACGGCAGCCGCCATGCGCAGGCCGGAGCCAAAAGCAGGCAGCGCCGCCATCAGCCGGACATGGCGCAGCTGCGCCCAGCGTGAGGCACCCAGGGTGCGGGCAAGGTCCAGATAGTCCTGATTAACCCGCCTCAGCCCGTCAAAGAAAGCAGAGGTCACCGGGAAGAAGATCACCAGCACCGCCATCGCCACTTTGGCGCTGATGCCAAAGCCAAACCACAGCACCAGCAGTGGCGCGAGGGCAAACACCGGAATGGCCTGGCTGGTCAGCACCACGGGCATCAGCCAGCGTTGCAGGCGGGGGGAGAAGATCATGCCGATCGCCAGCAGCGACCCCAGCAGTACGCCCAGCACCAGCCCGATCAGGACTTCTGAGGCCGTAACCAGGCTGTGATACGCGAGGAAAGCGCGGCCATCCCACAGCGCGCGGGCAACAGCGGCGGGCGACGGCAGCAAAAAGGCGGGAATATCACTCAGTGTGGCCAGCCACCACAGCAGCAGCAGCCCGGTAAAAATCATGACGCCACGTGCGCTGGTGGCGATTTTTCCGCTCATTCTGCGGCCCTCAGCAACTGCTGCAACAGTTCGGCCTGGCTTTTCAGCACGTCAGCATCATCCGGCGCACGGGGCGGCTGGCCACCAATGGTGTGAGTGTCGTCGATCCCGGCAGGATAACCAGACAACACCAGCAGGTGGTGACTCAGACGGCAGGCTTCCATCGGGTCATGGGTAATCAGCAATACGGTGTGGTCGGCCAGCAGTTCAGCGGCCAGCGTCTGGATTTTGGCCCGCGTCAGCGTATCCAGCGCGGAGAACGGCTCATCCATCAGGACAACGGGGCGTCTTTCATACAGCGTACGGGCAATCGCCGCCCGCTGGCGCATGCCGCCGGAGAGCGCCGCAGGGAGGTCGTTGCCGTGTCCGTGCAGTCCGACGCGTTCCAGCAGATGGGCAGCCCAGGCGGCATCCACGTTTTCGCCGCGCAGACGCGCACCCAGTGTGATGTTGTCGCTGATCGACAGCCAGGGATAAAGCAGATCTTTCTGCCCCATATAAGCAATACGCCCGGGCAACGGCAGGCCATCGCTACCGCAGACGGTGCCGGAGGTGGGCTTCGCCAGCCCGGCGATAATCTTCAGCAGGCTGGTCTTGCCGCTGCCGCTGGCCCCCAGCAGGGCAACAAATCGCCCCGGCGGGAGGGTAAAACTGAGACGGTCGAAAATCTGACGCGGGCCGAAGCACAGCGTCAGATCGCGCACCTCAATGCCGGGTGGGTTCATGTCCGGTGCACCGCATTCAGTCCCATCTGCCAGAATGCCGACTCGAGGCGCGTGGCGGTGGTGAAAATCTCAGACAGGGCGGTGAAGCGGCTTTCGGCCCCGCGCTGCTCACCGACCGTTTCCAGTAAACCGAGGGCGGCACGAACGCCGTTCAGATAGTCTGCATCACCATAGTTGCGGATCCAGGAGGCATAAGGGCTGCCTTGTAAAACCGTCTCCGGGGCGTTCAGCAGGCGCAGGCCAATCTCGGCGTAGCCCGCCACACAGGGCAGCAGCGCCACCAGCAGATCCAGCGCATCACCCGAGTGACCGATATCCAGCACGTAGCGGGTGTAGTTCATGGTTTCCGCCGCTTCCGGTTCGCGCATGATTTGCGCTTCGCTCAGCCCCCAGCTTTCGCAGTAGCCAACGTGCAGCGGCAGCTCAGCCACAATGGCGTTCAGCGAAGCCGTCGCCGCGCGCATTTCCGGCAGCGTGCGCAGTTTGCTGACCAGCAGCGCCCAGGCACGGGCAAAGTGAATCAGAAAAAGATAGTCCTGCGTCAGATAACGACGAAAAGCGATCTCGGGCAGCGTGCCGCGTGAGAGTTGGTGAATAAACGGGTGCGCCACATAGTCCTGCCAGTCGTTACCGGCCTGCTGGCGTAAACGTCCGTACAGACCCTGGCTGAAATCAACAGGCTGAATAGTTTTAGACACTGAATCCCCTCATTTAAGTGGAGATCCGGGCACGCGGAGGTGTGAACAGGGCAGAGGTAACTGCCAACCCGTCCCTTCGCTGGCATGACCCAGATCAGGTTCAAAGGGTTCGGCTTGTTACGCCATCTCAGCCCATACAGGACACCCCTCGGAGGGCTCTTTTATACGGGATTTCATTTTTCATTACAATCCACCCGTCAGACTTCGAGCCGCAGATGCGTTGGCTGCACCTCGAATTATTTTGGGTATATACTGCTAATCAATCGTCATTTGTTTCACCCCACAGGATACCCCCATGAAAAGTATTGGATTTCTGTCGTTCGGCCACTGGACCCCTTCGCCGCAGTCCGGCACCCGTTCGGCGGCCGATGCGCTGTTGCAGTCGATTGATCTCGCGGTCGCCGCTGAAGAACTCGGTGCGGACGGTGCTTATTTTCGCGTGCATCACTTTGCCCGCCAGTTAAGCTCGCCGTTCCCGCTGCTGGCCGCCATCGGCGCGAAAACACGCCGTATTGAGATCGGCACCGGGGTGATCGATATGCGTTACGAGAATCCGATGTATATGGCAGAAGATGCCGGCTCTGCCGACCTGATCTCCGGTGGGCGTTTGCAGCTGGGCATCAGCCGGGGTTCTCCTGAGCAGGTGATCGACGGTTGGCGCTATTTTGGCTATCAGCCTGCGGAAGGGGAAAACGAGTCGGATATGGCGCGTCATCACACCGAAGTGCTGCTGGATGTGCTGCGTGGCGAAGGCTTTGCCAAACCAAACCCGCAGCCGATGTTCCCGAACCCGCCAGGGATGCTGCGCGTGGAGCCGTTCTCGGAAGGGCTGCGTGACCGTATCTGGTGGGGGGCCGGTTCCAATGCTACCGCCGTCTGGGCGGCGAAACTGGGGATGAACCTGCAAAGCTCAACGCTGAAAGATGATGAAACCGGTGAGCCTTTCCATATCCAGCAGGCGCAACAGATCCGCGCCTACCGGGAAGCGTGGAAAGCCGCCGGACATACGCGCACCCCGCGTGTTTCGGTGAGCCGCAGTATCTTTGCGCTGGTGAATGATATGGACCGTGCGTACTTTGGCAACAGCGGCAAAGAAGGGGACAAAGTGGGTTACCTCGATGAGAAAACCCGCGCCATCTTTGGCCGCAGCTACGCCGCAGAACCGGACCAGTTGATTAAACAACTGGCGCAGGACGAAGCGATTGCCGAAGCCGATACCCTGTTACTCACGGTGCCGAACCAGTTGGGTGTGGACTACTGCGCGCACACTATTGAAGCAATCCTCAAGCATGTGGCGCCCGGCCTTGGCTGGCGCGAGTAGCACGTGCTGTCAGGCTCTCCCGGTATCCGGGGGAACCTGACAACGATGATCTTATTCACACTCGCCGGGGCGTAGTCGGTTTAAAACGAGGTCCACTCTTCCTCAAGGGCTTTAGACGTTTGTGCGCGGAGGGGAAGGGGGTTATGGCTTGAGGATCCGACAATAAACACGCCTTCATGCACCCGGCTGGTGTTGATCTTAAAGATAGCGACCATCTCACTCAGTTTCTTTGCCTGCTGCTCCAGCGAAATAGCGGCGGCAGACGATTCCTGAACCAGGGTCGCATTTTGCTGTGTGGTCGAGTCCATCTCGGTCACGGCTTTCCCTATCTGTTCAATGCCCTGACGCTGTTCGTGAGAGGCACTAGAGATTTCATCGATAATCTGGCTGACATGGCTCACGGAGTTGACGATATCTCCCATGCTGTCACCGGCTTTGTTCACCAGTTCAGTCCCTGTCCCAATACGTGCTACCGACTCGTTGATCAGCGACTCTATCTCTTTCGCCGCATCTGCGCTGCGTTGCGCCAGCGTTCTGACTTCACCGGCAACAACGGCAAAACCGCGCCCCTGTTCACCGGCCCTGGCGGCTTCGACAGCGGCATTCAATGCCAGAATATTGGTCTGGAAAGCAATACCGTTGATCACGCTAATGATTTCAGTGATTTTCTTTGAACTACCTGCGATGCCATTCATGGTGCTGACCACCTCACTGACGATCTGACCCCCTTTACGGGCATCGGCGCTGGCGCTGGCAGCAAGCTTGCTGGCTTGCAAGGCATTATCGGCGTTAAGGCGTACCGTCGAGGTGAGCTCCTCCATACTGGAGGCGGTTTCCACCACGGCGGCGGACTGTTGCTCCGTTCTGGACGCTAAATCCGTATTCCCTGCGGCAATCTGTGATGAGGCACTGGCTAAGTGACTGACGCTTTCACGTATGCCCGAGATCATGTCGCATAAACGGGTATTCATCGCGCCCATTGTTTGGGTTAGCTCACCCAATTCATCTTTGGAGGAGGCGGTGATCTGAGCCGTCAGATCGCCACTGGAAATGCGCTGTGCCAGGGTAAGATTTTCACTCACAGGTCGTGTGATTTTACGCGTGATCGCCCAAGCGGTGACCAGCCCGGTAAACACAGCCAGTAATGAAAGGAGGGTGATAATGGTGATCGTGCGAGAAATTACCTGGGTGTTATATTCCGTCTGCATTTCAATTAATGTGGCTGCAGTGGTGTTCAGTTCGTTAGCACCCTGGGCCATGTTGTCGGCAGATAGTTGTGTTTTCGCGATGGCAGATAAATACGTTTCTGCACTCGCTTTCAAAGCCTCGTAGCGCATCCATACCGGGGTCAATACGTTTTTTGTCGCCTCTGGCCATTGTGCCAGGCTGTCATTATACAGCGATTCAGTGCGGCGATATAATGCGTCAAAGTCCGATATGGTTTCAGGAGTATGCTTTGCGATCAGTGTGTTGCCAGCCTCACTGAGCAGGGAAAACGCGAAGAGTAAATCAAAAATTTTATCGAGAGAGTCACTATCCGATGCGGTATTTTTTAAGTCATCTTGCAGGTTGGGGAGAAAGCGATTATCACTTTGTTGCAGCAGGTTTTTAGCGAGTTGATTACTGTGGCGGCTTTTATCGTAATAGTCAGTTCGTAACTCACTGTAGCGTTCAATATTGGCGCTGAGCTGTTCAAACTGCTTTTGAGCTTCTCCGCGCCAGGTGAACTGACTGGCATCCTTAATCAGCGTTTGCATCGATTTAATGGCATCGCCGTTCGCTTTCATTTTCTCATCATCACCCGTATGCATGTAAATCAAACGGTTTTGCCGGGCGGCATCCAGCTGGTTGCCAATATCATTGGTCAGCGTTGTTTTTATTGAGTTATGTTCTATCGTTTTTAACGCGTAAATACCGTAACCTGATATACCGATAATAATGCAGATTAAAAGAATAAATCCTGAAAAAAGTTTCTTACCTATTGAAAAGTCGTTAAATTTTAAAATAATCATATTAAGTCCTTTATTAAACATAATTAGTGTTATTGAAATAATTCTGCTTCCGGAGGTAAAACACGTGCCTGCAGGATTTTATCGGCAGTGAGAGCGGTTTCATTAAAAATGACTTTTATTGGGCAGTGATGGGGTTTAGTGTGTTGATTTTAAAGTTTTTTTAATGTTAATAAGGGGGCTGATTATAAGATTGATGCGCGTTATTTCTGATGAAATAACGCGTTTTCTGATGTTTTGCTGGCAGACAGGGTACTTTTGTCAGTGGAATTAACTTTATGTAAATGGAGTTTTACATTTTTTTACATTTATATTGCAAGGTATCAGCGTTCTTTCTCGCAAACAGGCTGTTTATTTCTTAGCGTTTGCGGCTATCAGGAATAATCAAATCCCCGCGTAGCACGCATGCACCCAGCATGTCGCGGGTTTTCTCTGTCAGCCAGCTGACGATACGTGCTGCCATCGCATCCATGGAGTATTCAATCGAAGGAATGGACGGAATGCCCGGCAGATCCAGCGAACCGGCAAGGCTGAAGATCATAATGTCACCCGGTACGGTTTTATTAAACGCCTGCAGCTGGCCGATCACCCGCTGTGCTTCCTGCTCGTCAGCCACCAGCAGGGCGTTGAAATTAACGGTAGTGGCGTTATTCAGCAGCACCTGTACCGCAACGGACGAGGTGGTGGAATCCATAAACACCAGATTGCGGTTAAACGGCAAAAAGTTGTTTTCCAGCGCCAGCTTATAGCCCAGCAGCACCTGATCGGTATGACCGCTGGCCTCCGGATGGATCAGGGCAATCTGACGGCGGCCCTGGCTGATCAGATAATTACAGGCGGTCTCTGCGGCAAACGCATGGTCAAACTGGATGCTGTTTGGTGTGTCGGCAGCGACACAGTCAATCAGGATGACGTTGTCATCCGTAATATTCAGCGGGAAACGTGCGCCGATAATCAATACATCATCACAGAGGCCGCAGGAGAGTTCATCCAGCGCATTCATCACGCCCGTTTTGCTGTTGGCGAAACGCAGCAGCAGATGCTTTTGATGCTGGCTGAGGTGTTTTTCCAGTGCATAGAGATAACCGGTGGTCTGGTTAATATTCTCCTGTGCGCAGATCACGCCAATGCAGCCCGTCGACTGCGACAGTAGTGACTGCGCGATAACATTTGGCCGGTAGCTGAGTTCTTCGGCTGCTTTCAGCACCGCAAGGCGACTGGCTTCTTTCACTCCGCGCGATCCGCTCAACACCCGTGATACTGTGGCTTTAGACACCCCAGCTAAACGCGATACATCGTTGATTGTTGACATTTTTCTCCCCTGACACCCGGTAACAGCCTGCAAAAAATACCGCAAGAATGGCGCAAAATATCGCCACTGCCAGTATAGCGGCTTTGCATTTTCATGGAAACCGATTTTCCATATCACCTCAAAACTGTCCATATCGACCGCATTTTTGTGATGGGAATCCAGGAAAAAACCCTTTAACACCTGCGTTTATGATGAGTATCACATTTTTGTTTTCCTTAAATGGAAAACGGTTTCCGTATGGTGTCCAATCGTTTCCACATTTACGTTCTATTACATTTCGAGGATAACGGATTATGGTCAGGATTATGCTGTGCTGCTCTGCCGGGATGTCCACCAGTATGCTGGTGAGAAAAATGGTGGAGGCCGCCAATGAAAGAGGGCTGGAGGTGGACATTGAGGCGTATGGCGTCGCAGAGTTCGATACCCAGTTTCCCCGTTATCAGGTGGTGCTGCTGGGGCCACAGGTTAAATATATGCTGAAAACACTGTCAGAAAAGGCTGCCACGCAGGGTATTCCGGTTCAACCCATCGATCCGATGGATTACGGCATGCAGCGCGGTGACAAGGTGCTGGACTTCGCGCTGTCGTTGATTAACGCAGCAAACTAAAGGGTGTTCATATGAGTTCGCTATATCAGTCAATGATTGCCGTTATCGAGCAATCCATCACCCCGCTGGCGGGGCGTCTGGGTCAGCAAAAATACGTTATCGCCATCCGCGATGGCTTCACTGCCGCGCTGCCGTTTATGATCATCGGCTCGTTTATGCTGGTGTTTATCTTCCCGCCCTTTTCGGCGGATACCACCAACAGCTTTGCGCGTGGCTGGCTGGATTTTTCACTGACCTACCGTGAACAGCTGATGCTGCCGTTTAACCTGAGCATGGGGGTGATGACCTTCTTCATCTCTGTCGGGATTGGTGCCAGCCTTGGGCGGCAGTTTAATCTTGACCCGGTGATGTCCGGTCTGCTGGCGTTTATGGCATTTCTGCTGGTGGCGGCCCCTTATGCGGATGGTCATATCTCCACGCAGTATCTCTCCGGGCAGGGTATTTTCACCGCGTTGATCACCGCGATCTACTCGACGCGCGTCTATGCCTGGCTGAAGCAGAACAACATTACCATTCGCCTGCCAAAAGAAGTACCCACCGGGGTGGCGCGCTCCTTTGAAATCCTGATCCCGGTGGTGGTGGTGATGGGCACGCTGCATCCGCTGAATCTGTTTATTGAAGCGCAAACCGGCATGATTATGCCGCAGGCGATTATGCACCTGCTGGAGCCGCTGGTGTCGGCATCGGATTCACTGCCTGCGATCCTGCTGTCGGTGCTGCTGTGCCAGATTTTCTGGTTCGCCGGTATCCACGGTGCCCTGATTGTGACCGGGATTATGAACCCGTTCTGGATGGCGAACCTGTCGGCCAACCAGGCTGCGCTGGCCGCCGGAGCGGCGTTACCGCATATCTATTTACAGGGCTTCTGGGATCACTACCTGCTGATCGGCGGTGTGGGTTCAACACTGCCTCTGGCTTTCCTGCTGTTGCGCAGCCGCGTGACTCATCTGCGTACCATCGGCAAAATGGGCGTGGTGCCCAGCTTCTTCAATATCAATGAACCTATCCTGTTCGGTGCACCGATCATTATGAATCCGATGCTGTTCATCCCGTTTATCTGCGTGCCGATGATCAACGCCTGCCTGGCGTATGGCGCGACCAAACTGGGCTGGCTGGCGCAGGTGGTGTCGCTGACGCCGTGGACCACTCCCGCGCCAATCGGGGCTTCCTGGGCAGCTAACTGGGCGTTCAGTCCGGTAGTGATGTGTCTGATTTGTATGGTGATGTCGGCCCTGATGTACCTGCCATTCCTGCGCGCCTATGAGCGCTCGTTAATGAAAACCGAAGAGCAGAAAGCCCAGGCCAGCGCACCGTTAAGCGGCACCGTCAGCAGCAACTGAACATCATGGAGAACACAACGATGAAATATCAATTTCCCAAAGACTTCTGGTGGGGCAGCGCCAGCTCTGCGCTGCAAACCGAAGGGGAAAGCCAGCCCGCTCGTGGGGAAACCACCTGGGATGCCTGGTACCGCCAACAGCCAACGCGTTTTCACCAGCAGGTGGGGCCGCAGGATACCTCGACCTTTTACCAGCACTGGCGTGACGATATTGCCCTGCTGAAGCAGCTCAACCACAACAGTTTCCGTACCTCATTGAGCTGGTCCCGTCTGATACCGGACGGCACGGGAGAGGTTAACCTGGAAGCGGTGGCGTTCTATAACAACGTGATTGATGAACTGCTGGCGCAGGGGATCCAGCCATTTATCACCCTGTTCCATTTTGATATGCCGATGGCGATGCAGCAGCAGGGTGGCTGGGAAAGCCGGGACGTGGTGGCGGCTTTCAGTCGCTATGCGAACCTCTGCTTTGAGTTGTTCGGTGACCGCGTGCTGCACTGGTTCACCTTCAACGAGCCGATTGTCCCGGTGGAAGGGGGATATCTTTACGACTTCCATTACCCGAACGTAGTGGACTTTAAGCGGGCAGCGACCGCTGCATACCACACGGTGCTGGCCCATGCGCAGGCAGTGCGTGCATTTCGTGCCGGGCAGTACCCGGGGGAAATTGGCATTGTGCTGAATCTGACGCCGTCCTATCCACGCTCGCAGAACCCGGCGGATGTGAAAGCGGCCCACCATGCCGACCTGCTGTTTAACCGCAGCTTCCTTGACCCGGTGTTGCGCGGCGAGTATCCGGCCGATCTGATGGTCCTGCTGCAAAGCTACGATCAGCTTCCGGCTTGCCAGCCGGGGGACCGGGCGTTAATCGCTGACGGTAAGATCGACCTGTTGGGGATTAACTATTACCAGCCGCGCCGCGTCAAGTGCCGGGACAGCGCCGTGAATCTGCAATCGCCATTTATGCCAGAGTGGTTATTTGATAATTACGAGATGCCCGGTCGTAAAATGAATCCGTATCGCGGCTGGGAAATCTATGAGCCGGGTATTTACGATATTCTGACTAATTTACGTGTGAATTATGGTAACCCGCGCTGCTTTATTTCCGAGAACGGCATGGGCGTGGAAAATGAACAACGATTTGTTGATGACGGCCAGATTAATGACCACTACCGCATTGAATTTGTATCTGAGCATCTGAAGTGGCTGCATAAAGGCATCAGTGAAGGGAGTCATTGCCTCGGTTACCACATGTGGACCTTTATTGATAACTGGTCATGGTGCAACGGTTATAAAAATCGCTACGGCTTCGTACAGCTCGATTTAGCGACGCAGCAGCGCACGGTGAAGAAAAGCGGAGAGTGGTTTGCCCGCACCGCCGCCCGTCATGGATTTAATGAAGAAGGGGATAATGATGATTGATTTAGAAGAGGCAGTGATGGAGATCATCGTCAATGCTGGACAGTCGCGCAGCCTGTGCTTTGAAGCCCTGCATGCCGCGCGTGGTGGTGATATTACCCGGGCGAAAGCCCTGTTGCAGGAAGCGGATGGCTTTTCGCGGCAGGCCCATCAGATGCAAACCAAACTGATCGAGCAGGATGCCGGAGAAGCCCGGCAGCCGATGACCTTGATTATGGTGCATGCGCAGGATCATCTGATGACCTCCTTACTGGCCCGTGAATTATCCGAAGAAATTATCCATCTCTATCAGCGATAGAATCAAACATTCAGTGAGGAAATTAATTACCAGAATATATTAATCCGTCTTTACCTCTGTGTGTTATCAATAAACTGCTGGTTATGGTAGTGGGGTTGGTATTATTTAAACCATAACAAGACAGTTATTATCCAAAATAACATCGCTCACGCACACGTCTTTGCGCGGCATTGTAACGCGCAAAGACCACGGCTGGGTAATATTGAGATAATTATGAAAATATTTAAAAAATTGCCCGTGACGCTGGCGGTCATGGCAGCCCTTTGTTCTGGATCCGTCGTTGCACAGGAATTTACTCAGGCACAAATCGACGCCATCGTGGCGCGAGCCGTAGATAAAGCGTTAGCCGAACGTCAGGTCAAAATAGACACTGCCGTCGATAAAGCCCTGGCAGAACGTCAGGCCAAAGCCGACAGTGCCATGGCTAAAAAAGCGGATGTGATCACTGAGCCACAAACTACGGCACAGTCGCCTGACAAGGCAATTCCGTTTGGCGTGCAGTTCACGGGCTACGCTCGCTACGGTGCACAGTTCCAGGGGGGTGACCAGAAGTTTGTCGGCGTCGACGGTTCCTATAATGGTTCTTCTGCGATAGGCCGTCTGGGCAATGAAGGCAACGGCGGTGAGTTCCAGCTTTCCAAAGCCTTTAAAGGCGATAACGGCGCAATCTGGGACGTTAACGTGATGATCGATCACTGGGGCGATGAGGTTAACCTCAAAAAAGCCTACGCGGGCGTCACGAATCTGTTCGAGTCGAACCCCAATGCGTATCTGTGGGCCGGACGTGATTTCCACCAGCGTCCACAGCAGGGGATTAACGACTACTTCTGGATGAACCATGATGGGCAGGGTGCGGGGGTGAAAAACTTCGAACTCGGCGGCGTGAAGTTTGATGTGGCGACAGTGGCCGCTGTAGAGTCCTGTAATCCTGAAGTGATGGACGAAGATGGCAACCCGTCACGCATCAGCTGTACCGGCGGCTCGGGCACCGGCGACAAAGGCAACTATGCGGTGACCTCCAAAATCCACGGCATGAAGGTCGGCCCGCTGGATCTGGAGTTGTACGCCAACTACGGCTTTGATTCCAAGGCGGTGGAAAGTGAAGAGCGTCTGAAAGCCTGGCAGGGCGGTGTGGTTCTGAGCCACACAGGCGAAAACGGCGTGAACAAAGTGATCACCCGTTACTCCAACAACGCCGATAACAGCGTGTTTAATAAAACCGACGAGCTGACGGCGATCTATGCCAGCTTTGAAGGGAACTACAAGTTCACGCAGCAGGCGCAGGTGGAGTATCTGCTGGCCTTCCACGACTACGCGAATAAAGCGGATAACACGGATGATCGCCGCAACTACGGGGCAATCGTGCGCCCGATGTACTGGTGGAACGATGTGCACTCCACCTGGCTGGAAGCGGGTTATCAGCGTGTTGATTACGATCAGGGCGGCGATAACCACGGCTGGAAGCTGACGCTGTCGCAGAACGTCTCCATTGATATGGGGCCGGAGTTCCGTCCGATGCTGCGCTTCTACGTCACGGGGGGCGAAGTGGATAACAAGCGTACCGCACGTATCAACGGCAACGATGATAATACGCAGCTCGACTCCTTTAACGTCGGTGCGATGTGGGAAGCCTGGTTCTGATTGTCAGCGGATGAAACGGGAACAGAGGGGCGACCAGTGACGCTGGTCTGCACGATGGTCCAGGTTCAGGTCCAGGTTCAGGTCCAGGTCCAGGTCCAGGTCCAGGTCAACGTCAAGGGCGTTTCGCTTTCCCGCTGCGCGGGCTGAGCGACCCAGGGTGGGCAGTCGCCCCCACCCTGGGGACCCGGGCTTGCGGCTGGCGCTGCGTCCACTGCGTGGATACCTTCGCAAGCGCCGTTCACCGACGGAG
>NZ_JABANZ010000018.1:0-40949 GCF_013074405.1 Erwinia sp. JH02 | reverse complement strand
CCCTCTCACCGCCGTCCTGGCGGTTCGTCCTGGTTCACTGTGCTTCCTCAGCGCTGCTGAATGCCGCCTCAACGTCAAAATCCAGGTCAAAACCCACACCCAAACCCGCCAAAAACCCAAAATCCTGATTCAAATAAACCGCAGAGATCGTCAAGTGGTGGGGTTTTTAAAACCGACAGCAAGCACAGTTTTTGCGGGGATGGGGCCAGATTGAGGTAAGCCGGACGTCACGCGACAGGACGTCGCGTGCCGAGGCCCGCAGGGATGCGGTCGTTGCCGTTCCGGCGTGCTCAGACTGGCCCCGGACCTGAAGCCAGACTGCCAGCAACAAAAAAAGGAGTGGGGATCCCTCAGGGGGCAGACCCTTTTTTCCGGTCATCCCGTCATGGCTGCCTGGTCCTGCGGTAAGGGGATATCGGCGCTGATGCGCAGCCCGTCGCCATCAAACACCATACACTGGTGCGGATAGAACGCGGGGCGCAGCATCTGATAAGGGCGGAAATGCACATCACCCGGCAGCAGCATCTTAAAGCCGTCGTAGCCGTAAATCTGCCCGAACAGATAGGTATTGTTACCCAGCCGCTCGACCACCTCACAGTGAAAATCCAGCTGTAACGGCGCATCGCTGTTGATGCGCAGATGCTCAGGACGGATACCCAGCGTCAGTTCCTCACCCGGCTGCAACAGGCGTGCAGGTGCAGGCAACGTTAGCGTGTTCGCCCCCTCATTCACCGTAACGATCAGCCCCTGAACGCTGCAGTGCTGCACGCGTGCAGGCAGGAAATTCATCTTGGGTGAACCAATAAAACCGGCGACAAAGCGGTTCACCGGGTTGTAATACAGTTCCATGGGTGACCCCACCTGCTCCAGCTTGCCGTAGTTCATCACCACGATTTTATCCGCCAGCGTCATCGCCTCAATCTGGTCGTGGGTCACATACACCATGGTGGTTTTCAGCTCCTGGTGCAGTTTTGCGATATGCAGACGCATATCGACGCGCAGCTCGGCGTCCAGGTTTGACAACGGCTCATCAAACATAAAGACCTGCGGATTACGCACGATGGCCCGTCCAATCGCCACGCGCTGGCGCTGGCCGCCGGAAAGCTCTTTGGGTTTGCGTTCAAGCAGGTGGGAGAGTTGCAGGGTTTTCGACACCATCTCCACCTGATGGCGGATCTTCTCTTTCGCCACCCCGTTCACTTTCAGCCCGTAACCCATATTTTCGGCCACCGTCATATGCGGATAAAGCGCATAGGACTGAAACACCATCGCCACGCCGCGATGGGCGGGAGCCACATCGTTCATCAGCTCATCGCCAATCAGGATCTCGCCATCACTGACCTCTTCCAGCCCGGCAATCAACCGCAGAAGGGTGGACTTACCACAGCCAGAGGGACCGACGAAGACGGTGAACTCACCGTCTTCAATATCCAGATGAATATTATTGAGCGTTTCTGTTTTACCAAAACGCTTGGACACGTTTCTCAGTCTGATGCTGGACATGCGGAACCTCATCGAAAGGGGGATTTAAATAATAAATGTATTACGTATTACAATTTATCTTGTGACACGCTAACCCTTGTGGCGTCTGGCGTGACTATAAACCCCTGATGCAGAGCACCCTAGAGTCGATTTTGATTTCTGTAATATTGATCACATATTAGCGAGAACAGGGTGGAGGAGTGACGCTGTTCCGCGTAGCGTATGACATCACGCGCTGTGACACTCTCCCTTCTGCAAGTGACGCTATATGGGGCTTGCGATGTGTAGGTCAGAAATTCAGCGGATTGAAAAACAGTTAAATGTTATACCTTCACATGAGGTCAGCAATGAAAGTCAAAACCGGCATCACTCTGCTTCTGTCTGCTCTGGCTCTGGGGCAGGCTGCACACGCAGCGCAGCAACTTACCGTCTGGGAAGATATTAAAAAATCCGAAGGTATCAAAACGGCGATTGCTGATTTTCAGAAGCAATACAACGTTGAAGTCAAAGTGCAGGAAATGCCCTTTGCCCAGCAGATAGAGAAGCTGCGTCTTGATGGCCCGGCGGGGATTGGCCCGGACGTGCTGGTGATCCCTAATGACCAGCTGGGCAGCGCGGTGGTGCAGGGATTGCTGTCACCGCTGGCTGTCGATGCGGCACAGCAGGCGGCCTATACCCCATCAGCGATGGCCGCGTTTATTCAGAATAAAGTGGTATATGGCGTACCAAAAGCCGTCGAAACCCTGGTGCTGATTTATAACAAAGATCTGCTGCCGCAGCCGTTTAAAACGCTGGATGAGTACCGTGCCTTCTCGCAGAAGCAGCGCGAGGCGAAGCAGTATGGCCTGCTGGCAAAATTTGACCAGATTTATTACAGCTGGGGGGCTATCGCCCCGATGGGCGGTTATATCTTTGGCCAGGACGGCAAGGGCGGGCTCAACACCCTGGACATCGGGCTGAACACACCGGGCAGCGTAGACGCGGTCAGCTATCTCAAGAGTTTCTTCACCCAGGGGCTGCTGCCCAGCGGCATCCTCGGTGACAACGGTCTGAACGCCATCGACTCCCTGTTTACCGAGAAAAAAGCGGCGGCGGTGATCAATGGTCCCTGGGCATTCCAGCCTTACCAGGCGGCAGGCATCAACTATGGCGTGGCGCCGTTGCCTGAGCTGCCTAACGGCAAACCCATGAGCTCCTTCCTCGGTGTTAAAGGCTATGTGGTGTCCACCTGGAGTAAAGATAAAACGCTGGCGCAGCAGTTTATCCAGTTTATTAACCAGCCGCAGTATGTGAAAGAGCGCTTCCAGAAAACGCAGGAAATTCCGCCGGTCGTCGCCCTGATGAATGACCCGCTGATTAAAAACGATGAGAAGGCCAATGCGGTGGCGGTGCAGGCGGCGCGTGCCGTTGCGATGCCGGGTGTGCCGGAGATGCAGGAAGTGTGGGGCCCGGCCAATGCGGCACTGGAGCTGAGCGTGACAGGCAAGCAGGAGCCAAAGGTCGCACTGGATAATGCGGTGAAGCAGATTGCCATGCAGATTGAAGCGATGCAGGCCAGCAACCAGTAAGCCCCTGCCGCTCGCGGTTTGAATAAATAAGGAAAAGGCTGTGATGATTTCCCCCAGTGAAAAACTGACGCTGCACAAGCGCTCACGCCAGCATGCTCTGGCAGGCGTGCTGCTGGCGCTGTTACCCGGTTTTGGCCAGTTTTACCACCGCCAGTGGGCAAAAGGGCTCTGCTATCTGATCCTGCTGACCAGCTTTTACGGTGTGTTTCATAACTTCCTCCAGCACGGGCTGTGGGGGCTGGCAACGCTGGGGGAAGAAGTCCCCCGCGATAACTCCATCTTTTTGCTGGCAGAAGGCATTATCAGCGTCCTGATTATCGCCTTTGGCCTGACGATATGGGGACTGTCGCTGCGCGATGCCTGGCTGAACGGCTGCCGCCGTGACGAAGGCAAACCGCTGCACGGGGTGCGTAAGCAGTATCAGCTGCTGCTGCGAGAGGGGTTCCCGTACCTGATGATCACGCCGGGGTTTTTCCTGCTGGTGTTTGTGGTGGTGTTCCCGATCCTGTTTGGGTTCGCCATCGCCTTTACCAACTATAACCTCTACCACACGCCGCCCGCGAAGCTGGTGGATTGGGTGGGGCTGAAAAACTTCGTCAATATCTTCACCCTGTCGATCTGGCGTTCGACCTTCTTCGACGTGCTGCAATGGACCGTGGTCTGGACGCTGCTGGCCACCACGCTGCAATGTTCAGTGGGTGTGATGCTGGCGATTCTGGTGAACCAGAAAGACCTGCGTTTTAAACCGCTGATCCGCACCATTTTTATCCTGCCGTGGGCGGTGCCGGGCTTCGTCACTATCCTGGTGTTTGCCGGCATGTTTAACGACAGTTTTGGCGTGATTAACAATGCGATCCTCGATTTCTTCGGCATTGCGCCGAAAGCATGGATGACCGATCCGTTCTGGACCAAAACCGCACTGATTATGATGCAGACCTGGCTGGGCTTCCCGTTTGTGTTCGCCATGACGACCGGCGTATTGCAGGCGATCCCTGACGATCTGTATGAAGCGGCGATGATGGACGGTGCCGGGCCCTGGACGCGTCTGAAAACCATCACTCTGCCGCTGGTGATGTACGCCATTGCGCCCATCATCATCACGCAGTACACCTTCAACTTTAACAACTTCAACATTATCTACCTGTTTAACAACGGCGGTCCGGCGGTGGCAGGGTCAAACGCAGGCGGCACCGATATTCTGGTGTCGTGGATCTACAAGCTGACCATGTCGTCATCGCAGTATGCGATTGCCGCAACCATTACGATTTTGCTGTCGATCTTTGTGGTCGGTCTGGCGCTGTGGCAGTTCCGCGCCACCAAATCGTTTAAACAAGATGAGATGGCGTAAGGGAACCGTTATGGCGAAGTCAGTCAGTATTAAACGTGAAAAATGGCTGCGTCTGTCGCTCACCTGGCTGGTGGTTCTGGTGGTCTCGACCATCATTATCTACCCGCTGGTGTGGACGGTCGGGGCGTCGCTGAATGCGGGCAACAGTCTGCTGAGTAGTTCGATTATTCCTGAGAACGCATCGTTACAGCACTACCGCGACCTGTTTAACGGCACGGTGCCGTACCTGACGTGGTACTGGAACTCGATGAAAATCAGTTTCTTTACCATGGTGCTGACCTTAATCAGCGTGAGCTGCACCGCGTATGCATTCTCGCGCTTTCGCTTTAAGGGGCGGCAGAACGGTCTGATGCTGTTTCTGCTGTTGCAGATGATCCCGCAGTTCTCGGCACTGATTGCCATCTTTGTGCTGTCGCAGCTGCTGGGATTGATCAACAGCCATCTGGCGCTGGTGCTGATCTACGTTGGTGGCATGATCCCGATGAACACCTATCTGATGAAGGGTTACCTGGACGCGATTCCTAAGGACCTGGATGAGTCAGCGCGCATGGACGGGGCAGGGAACTTCCGTATCTTTATCGAGATCATCATGCCGCTTTCGAAGCCGATTCTGGCGGTGGTGGCGCTGTTCTCCTTCACCGGCCCGCTGGGGGATTTCATTCTTTCCAGCACCATTCTGCGCAGCCCGGATCAGTTCACGCTGCCCATCGGGCTGTACAACCTGGTCTCGCAGAAAATGGGGGCCAGCTACACCACTTACGCCGCCGGGGCAGTGCTGATTGCCGTACCGGTCGCCGTGCTCTATCTGGCGCTGCAAAAATACTTCGTTTCCGGCCTGACCTCAGGAAGTACAAAGGGATAAACCATGACACCTAAAACGCTGTTACTCGCCCTGGCAATGGCCTGGGCGACGCCTCTCTTCGCCGCAAATCCGCCTGTGATTCGTCCCATCGGCCCGGTGCCGGCCGATTTTGTCAAAGGGGCTGATATCTCCACGCTGCCGGAACTGGAAAAGCAGGGGGTGAAATTTTACAACGCCCATCACCAGCTACAGGACCCGATTGCCATCCTGAAAGCCAACGGCATCAATACTATTCGCCTGCGCCTGTGGGTTGACCCCTATGACAGCAACGGCAAAGCCTACGGCGGTGGCACCAACGACCTGCCCACTACCCTGGCGCTGGCGAAACGTGCCAAAGCCGCCGGGATGCAGATCCTGCTGGACCTCCACTACAGTGATTTCTGGACCGACCCGGGTAAGCAGTTCAAACCGAAAGCCTGGGAAAAACTGACTTTCCCGCAGCTGGAAACGCGCGTGCATGACTACACACGCGACACCCTTGCCCGCTTCAAAGCCGAGGGCGTGCTGCCGGATATCGTCCAGATTGGCAACGAGCTGAACGGCGGCATGCTGTGGCCGGAAGGGAAAAGCTGGGGGCAGAACGGTGGGGAGTTTGACCGTCTGGCGGGCCTGCTGAAAGCGGGCATCACGGGCGTGCGGGAAAACCTCAGCGATCCGGGCCAGGTCAAAATCATGCTGCACCTGGCTGAAGGCACCAAAAATGACATGTTCCGCTGGTGGTTCGATGAGATCACCCGCCGTCAGGTGCCGTTCGATGTGATTGGTCTGTCGATGTACACCTACTGGAACGGCCCGATTAGCGCCCTGAAAGCCAATATGGACGACATCAGCCAGCGCTATCAGAAAGACGTGATGGTGGTGGAAGCGGCCTATGCATACACGCTGAAAAACTGCGACAGCGCCGAAAACAGTTTCCAGGCGAAGGAAGAGAAAGACGGCGGCTACCCGGCCACCGTTGAGGGGCAGGCGGCCTATCTGCACGACCTGATGCAGGCGGTGCTGGCGGTGCCGAATCACCGCGGTAAGGGCGTGGTCTACTGGGAACCGACGTGGATTGCCGTGCCGGGTAACACCTGGGCGACGCCGGAAGGCATGAAGTATATCCATGACGAGTGGAAGCAGGGCAACGCCCGTGAAAACCAGGCGCTGTTTGACTGCCAGGGCAACGTGCTGCCGTCAATTCAGGTATTTCATTAATTTACAGGCCTGAGGGCCGGTGTCACTGACACCTCAGAGGAACCGCAATGACTAGATTTTCACCGCTCTTTGCCGGGGTCAACACGCTGCTGCACGGCGCGGATTACAACCCGGAACAGTGGCAACATACCCCAGGCATCATTGATGATGACGTCGCGATGATGCAGCAGGCGAACTGCAATGTGATGTCGGTTGGCATCTTCAGCTGGGCGAAACTGGAGCCGGAAGAGGGGCGCTATGACTTCGGCTGGCTGGATGACGTGATTGAAAAACTGCATCAGCGGTCGATTCGGGTGTTTCTGGCCACGCCCAGCGGCGCGCGCCCGGCGTGGATGTCGCAAAAGTACCCGGAAGTGTTGCGCACCGGGCGCGATCGCGTGCCTGCGCTGCACGGCGGGCGGCATAATCACTGCATGACTTCGCCGCTGTACCGGCAAAAAGTTCGGGCGATCAACAGCCAACTGGCGGCGCGCTATGCGCACCATCCGGCGGTGATCGGCTGGCATATTTCCAACGAATACGGCGGCGAGTGCCACTGCGGGCAGTGCCAGCAGGCCTTTCGCGGCTGGTTGCAGCGCCGCTACGGCACCCTGGAGCAGCTTAACCACGCCTGGTGGAGTGATTTCTGGAGCCATACGTACAGCGACTGGTCGCAGGTGGTTTCCCCTGCACCGCAGGGGGAAATGTCGATTCACGGGCTGAATCTCGACTGGCGGCGCTTTATGACCGATCAGGTCACCGACTTCTGTATCGAAGAGATCAAACCGCTGAAAGCGGCCAACCCGGACCTGCCTGCCACCACCAACTTTATGGAGTATTTCTACGACTACGATTACTGGAAGCTGTCGCAGCCGCTCGATTTTATCTCCTGGGACAGCTACCCGACCTGGCATAACGAGCAGGATGAAACCACGCTGGCCTGTTATACCGCCATGTATCACGACCTGATGCGTACCCTGAAACAGGGGCAGCCGTTTGTGCTGATGGAGTCGACGCCGGGGGCGACCAACTGGCAGCCCACCAGCAAGCTGAAAAAACCGGGGATGCACATTCTCTCTTCATTGCAGGCCGTGGCCCACGGGGCGGATGCGGTGCAGTATTTCCAGTGGCGTAAAAGCCGCGGCTCGGTGGAGAAGTTCCACGGTGCGGTGATTGACCACGTCGGGCATCTGGATACCCGTATTGGCCGCGAAGTCAGCGAACTGGGTCGGATGCTGGCAGCAATGGCCCCGGTGCAGGGGAGCCGCGTTGACGCGAAAGTGGCGATCGTTTTCGACTGGGAAAGCCGCTGGGCGATGGACAATGCCCAGGGGCCGCGCAATACCGGCCTGCACTATGAGCGCACGGTGGCCGAACACTACCGCACGTTCTGGGAGCAGGGCGTGGCGGTGGACGTGATCAACGCCGATGTCGACCTCAGCGGGTATGCGCTGGTGATCGCCCCGATGCTGTATATGGTGCGCGACGGCTTTGCCGCCCGCGTGGAGCAACATCTGCGCCAGGGCGGGCAGTTTGTCGCCAGCTACTGGACGGGCGTGGTCAATGAAAGCGACCTCTGCCATCTGGGCGGTTTCCCGGGGCCGCTGCGGCCGCTGCTGGGGATCTGGGCGGAAGAGATCGACAGCCTGACGGACGACGAAACCAACGGCGTATGTGCTGTCGAAGGCAACATGCTGGGCCTGCGCGGCAGCTATCAGGCCCGTGAGCTGTGCGAACATATTCATCTGGAAGGGGCAACCGCGCTGGCCGTTTACCAAAGCGATTTTTATGCCGGCCAACCCGCGGTCACCGTTAACGCCGTGGGCGCCGGGCAGGCCTGGTATATCGCCTCACGTAATGACCAGGCTTTCCATCGGGATTTCTACGGTGCACTGATTGCCAGGCTGGCGCTGCCACGTGCGCTGGCGGTGGACCTGCCTCCGGGGGTGACCGCGCATCGCCGCACCGACGGCGAGTCCAGCTTTATCTTCCTGCAAAACTTCACGGCGCAGGCGCAGACGGTCACGCTGCCTGCGGGTATCAGCGATCTGATTGACGGTGTGCCGCTCTCCGGCGAGCAGATCATGCCGCCGTGGGGCTGCCGCGTGCTGCGCGCGCCGCTGTAAACAGCTGTTCACCAGCGGGCGCAAGCCCGCTTTTTTTATGTCTGAAAGGAGAGGTATATGGTCAGTCTGAAATCGTTTAAGCATTACTTCAGCCGGCAGGAAACCCCGGAGGAAGCCGACGCAGCGGAGTGTGCGCTGCTGGATCAGTTAATGGGCTGCTTTGGCGGGCGCGAGAATATCGTGCAGGTGGATGCCTGCCTCACGCGACTGCGCGTCACGGTGAAATCGGTGGCGGCAGTGAATGCCAGCGGATTACAGCAGGCAGGGGCAACGGGAGTGGTGATTCTGGGCCATGAAGTGCATGCTATTTTTGGCACGCGCTCTGACCGTCTGCGCCAGCTGATGGAAGCACACTATTTCCGTCAGCCATAAAAAAAATGGATAACCGGTAACGGTTATCCAAATTAACGATCCAGTGCTTATCCAATGATGATGAAGGCGTTGATCAGGGCATTACCACCAGGCTTCAACCTGCACACCAAAGTTCCAGGTGTTGCTGGCCGTGCCGTCCTGGAAGCTGTTCCCCTGCTCGGAGTCATTCAGGTAAGAAGTGAAGATGCGCAGTTCCGGGCGTGACATAAATTCCGGACCCGCGGCCAGGCCCAGCGCGAGGGTATATTTCTGCCCGGCCTGTTTGTAGTCGCTGCCGTCTTTGTTCTGATCTTTCTGCATAAACGTCCCGGCTTCACCGATACCGCGCACATAGTCGGTAAACTGGTACTGGGCGCGCCCGACCAGGGAGAGCAGGGTACTTTTATCGGTGAACGCGGTGACGTTATCGGCGGAACCCCAGGTCACGACCTGATTCAGCGACAGGCGGTCAGTGATCGGCAGCAGGCCGGTGTTGATCACGCGATAGCCTTTGGCATCACGGGTATCGTTCCACATGTCATACCAGCCGCCGCCCTGCGAGATCATATTTTGTGCCAGCCCTTTGTTGGCGTATTGCAGCACCAGTTTCTGATAGCCGCCCCACATATCCTGGCTGATTTCCCCGGTGACCATCACGCCGTTATCTGCGTCATACAGTTCGCCGTACTCTTTCTGTTTGTTGGTCGGGTTCGGCATGGCGTAGTCCACACCGAACTCTGTCCATGCGCCGTTCCACGGCTTCCAGCCAGCGTAACGGACATCGAGGTAGTTGATATTCACGTCGTTATCGCCGTCGGCACGGTAGTCAACATCGTTGGCATCACCGCGTATCCAGGCGACGGAGACGGCGCCTGGGCCAAAGGTGTAGTTTTCAATACCGGCACCGGAGCCGGAGATATTCCAGTATTTGGTATCAATGATATGCAGGTCATGGCGCTGGTAGTAGCGTTTACCGCCCCAGATGACGGCGTTTTTATCCCCGGGGATCAGGCCTTTGATTTGCAGGTTGAGCTGACGCAGCCCGAACTGGGCGTCGTCGCCGAAGGTGGTTTCATTATCGTTGGAGCCGTCGGAAAACATGCTGACCATTGAGTCGACATAGAAACTGACGTCATCCTTTTTGTACACTTCGCTGCCCAGTTCGATTTCACCGTAGGTATCGGCTTCGTTACCCAGACGACCAATCTTATTTTTTTGCCACTCCTCCATGCCTCCATCGCGCGAAACCCCCACACCGCCGCGCAGATAGCCGTGGAAATCAATGTTGTCGATGGCTGCGAATGCAGGAGAAGTCAGTGCTGCGGCAAGTGCCACAGCGGTCGCTGTCAGTCTTGTGTTCATGTCACCCTCTGTTTATATTTGTCATACGTTCACACGATGGCGACAGTAAACGCCTCACGATGAACGTGAAGCAATTGGAGTAACGAAATTGTGTGATTTAGTGCAAGTATTTACCCGTTATTTGTAACGATTGGTGAAGTTGATCACCGAATTATGTATGTGAACGTCTGACTTTACTGTGGGTTTTTGACAGTGTGACCGACTTAACCTGAACGTCATTTGCACTGTGATACAATCCGGCCATCTGTAAACAGGGAAGCGAACCATGAAATCAAAGAGTGCCACCTTGGAAGATGTCGCCCGTCGCGCTGGGGTGTCTTATCAAACGGTTTCCAGGGTGCTGAATAAGTCTGCGAACGTTTCGGAAGGTACGCGCAGCAAGGTAACAAAGGCGATAGAGGAGCTGCGCTATGTGCCTAACCGCCTTGCGCAACAGCTGGTGGGAAAACAGAGCACCACGCTCGGTCTGGTGACCACGTCTCTGGCTCTCCATGCCCCTTCTCAGGTGGCGGCGGCGATTAAGCGCTACGCCAACGCGGCGGAGTATCAGGTGCTGATCGCCATGATCGGTGAGAACGTCAATCAAAGTTTGCAGGAGTCGATCAACGAGCTGAAATCGCAGCTGGTCGACAAAGTGATTATTAACGTTCCGCTGGATACCGCCTGTGCCGAGCAAATCGTCGAAGAGAACCAGGACATTATTTGCCTGTTCCTGGACGTCGACCCTTATTGTTCGGTGTTTAACGTTTCGTTTAACCCGGCGGATGGCACCCGTGCCAGCGTGAAATACCTCTACGAACAGGGGCACCGTGAGTTTGCGCTGCTGGCGGGGCCAGAGCACTCCGTTTCGGCGCGGCTGCGGCTCAGGAGCTGGCTCGAGACACTGGAGAGCTACAGGTTGGCCCCGGTGAGCGTTATTCACGGTAACTGGGATGCGCAGAGCGGCTACAGCGGCATCTTGCAGCTGCTGCGTGAAACCCCGCACTTCAGTGCGCTGCTGGTGGGGAACGATCAGATGGCCTTAGGCGTGCTGAGTGCATTGCATCAGCAGGGCGTAACCGTGCCGGGGCAGGTGTCCGTGGTGGGGTATGATGACACGTATGAGAGCGCGTTTTTCCATCCGTCGCTGACCACGGTGTCGCTGGACCTGGACTTACAGGGGAAAGAGGCGGTGCAGCGTATTTTACAGGCCAGCGAGGATGACCACAGCCGCTCATCCTCAATCCTGCCCGCACGTCTGGTGGTGCGCAGCTCAACGTCAGCGGCCGGTCAGCAGCAGCAGGATTTAAAACAGATTGCCGAACAGCTACGCCTGATTGCCAGTCGTCTGGGATGACGGCTGAACGGTGATAGCTTCCGGTGGATCGACGACCGCCGGAAGCTCACGCGTTATTTCGCCCCAAAGCAGGCGTTCAGCCCGGCCTGGGTATCCTTGCTTGCCAGGCCGGGCATCGGTTTATCCGCGATAAGCGTGACGCCGGTATCCACATACCCGGACACTTTCTTACCGTGCCGGGCGTAAGCCACTGCTGCATCAACGCCCATCGCTGCCATGGTTAAGGGATATTGCTGCGCTGTGGCAGCAATCTTCCCTGAACGCACGTTGTTCACTCCGGCACAGCCCCCATCGACCGAGACGATCATCGCCTGTTTACCGGCTTCCTGTAAGGCCTTGTACGCGCCGGCAGCGGCCGGTTCGTTGATGGTATACACCAGGTTGATATCAGGATGGCTTTTCAGGCAGCTGGCCATCACCTCATAGCCTTCCTTCTCGGCGCCTTGAGAAAAACCGGCACAGACGGTTTCAGCGGTGACTGACAGCTCACTGGAGTCGGCACCTGCTGCCGCTAATCCCAGCCCGCTCATAAAACCATTATGACGTCTTGCCCCGACTAAATGTCCGGGCGATAAATCCAGCATGGCAATCTTCAGTGGCTGTCCGGCAAATTTTAACGGCATGGCGGCTTTGGCATATTCGCCAATCAGCTGCCCGGCTTTATAGTTGTCAGTACCAAACAGCGCATCCACCGCCGTCATCGGATCGGTCGGGGAGTCCAGTGCGATGACCTGCACCCCTTTGGCACGCACTTCATCCAGTGCGGGCACAATGGCTTTGGCATCGCTCGGGGTGATCAGCAGAGTGGTCGCCCCTGCGGCCACCATCTCCTGGATGGCCTGAATTTGCGCCGGATAATCGCCGTCTTCTTTGCCTGCCGCCGTCAGGAGTTTCACCCCATGCACGGTAGCGCCCAGCATGGCACCTTCTTTCATTTTCAGGAAAAAGGGGTTGGTATCTGTTTTAGTGATCAGGCCAATAGTGATGCTGTCGTTACTGGCATACGCCGCTGAACTGACCATCGCGGCGAGAGCAAAAGCACAGGTTATTTTCATCTCAGATCCTTAGCGCATCGCTGCTGTTGTATCGTTGAGACGGCCTGCACGTGAAATATCAAACGCAGAGATCCCTTCCAGCAATAAATAAGCCTGCTGCTTAAGGCTGGCGGCAGCGGCGGCACTCTCTTCCACCAGGGCGGCATTTTGCTGCGTGGCTTCGTCCATATTGACCACGGCTTTATTCACCTGATCGATACCCGTGTGCTGTTCGCTGGAGGCGAGGGTGATTTCGGCCATCAGGCTGTTAACGCCCTTAACCGCATTGACCACTTCCTGCATGGTACTACCCGCCTCATCGACAAGCTTAGAACCGGTATTGATCCGCTCGACAGACTCATCGATCAGGTTTTTGATTTCCCTCGCGGCGGTGGCACTGCGCTGGGCGAGGATGCGAACCTCACCGGCCACAACGGCAAATCCACGGCCCTGCTCACCGGCGCGGGCGGCTTCCACGGCCGCATTAAGCGCCAGGATGTTGGTCTGGAAAGCAATCCCTTCAATGACGGTAATAATCTGGGTGACCTTGCCGGAACTGCTGGCAATGTCGTGCATGGTGCTGACCACACGTTCGACCACATTGCCGCCACGCTGTGCCACCTGAGAGGCACTGGTCGCCATCAGATTTCCCTGGTGGGCATTATCGGCGTTGTGCTTCACGGTGGCGGTTAACTGCTCCATGCTGGCAGAGGTCTGCTCCAGTGAAGAGGCCTGCGCTTCGGTGCGGCGGCTTAAGTCTTCATTGCCCAGGGTAATTTCACCTGACGCGGAAACTATGCTCTCAGCCGAGTTTGCCACCTGGCTGATCAGGTTATGCAATTTCTCCTGCATCTCACCCAGGGCAGCCAGCACGCTACCGGCCGGGGCAGTGACCGCGCCGTTAACCTGGCTCAGGTCGCCCTGAGCAATGCGCTGAACGACCTGACCTAAAATGGCCGGTTCTTCGCCTAAGGCACGGAACAGGGAGCGGATGATCATGGCACCGAGAATCACTGCCAGACTCAGCGCCAGCAGGCTGATCGCGATGAAAATAATCCGCGTTTGCTGATAGGCACTCTCTGCGGTACTCAGACTCTCCGCCGCGCGCTCGGTGCTGTATTTAAGGTACTGATTCGCCGTGGTCAATAAGGTGGTGAGCTGAGGGCGTAATTCACGGTTCATACGGTCAATCGCTTCCGCCTTTTTCTCCGCCAGGGCTAACTCAACAATGTGGTGAGCAATGGGGCGATACCCCTCTTCCGCCTGTGCGATGGCGGAAACAAACTGTCGATCCTGGTCGGTTACGTCAGTGTGCTGCTTGATGGCTGCCTGTAACTGAGTCAGCGCTGCGGCGGTTTTCTCTTCTGCTGCGGCCACCTGTTTTTTACCGGCTTCAATGTCGGCGGCCTCACTGACCAGCACCAGACCGTACAGACTCAGTGAACTGTCCTTCACACCGCTGAGAATAAGATTGACGGAGGACTCACGTGCCGCCACCTGCTGCACATGGGTTTTAAATCGGTCATTCGCATTGCTGAGGGCGTTCATCGCGAGAAGAACGACGGCAAGCACAATCACCACTAACACGCCGAACCCGAGGAGGAGCTGAGTTCGTACGGTGGTATTTTTGAATTGCATAAATGGACACCCCTAAAATGGCAACTGAAGGTCAGCCAGCGGCCGTGAAAACCGGCATGGCGCAGAATATATATTGTAATTGAATCGATTCAGCCGCCCGGTTTGATGACACAGCAAAAAAGTGAGAGTGAAATGTCATTCAGACTGCGGATAGAATTTTGAAAATGCTGATCGGATTAACGGCGTGCAGGGAGGAAACTTGACGGTTCGACGCAGGCAAGACGCGGCTTTTTTGAAAAGTGTGATGAGAATCGCCTTATTGGTCAGTCGGCGATGGCCGGGTTTACTCGCGATACAATTCAGAGGATCGTGCCGGGAAAGCTGTTTCCTTCCGGGAAACAACTGTTATACTGTTTCCCGGAAGGAAACAAGGAGTGTTAGCCGTGATCAAAAGCTGGAAGCATAAGGGATTGCAAAAACTGTTCGAAACAGGAAATCCCAGTGGTGTGCAGGCCAAAGATGCCGAACGGATCAGAACGCGTCTGCTGGTTCTTGACGAAGCCCTGTCGGTAGAAGAATTCAGAAACTACCCTGGCTTCAGGTTCCATCCGCTGAAAGGCGACAGGCAGTATCTTTACGCCATTACTGTTCGTGCCAACTGGCGTATCACTTTCGAGTTCAGAGACGGTGATGCTTACATACTTAATCTGGAGGACTACCACTAATGGCTATGATGACCCCCCCGCATCCCGGCAGCCTGATTACCGAGTATCTTGAGGACTATAACGTCAGCCTGCGGACGCTGGCCGGAAACCTCGGGGTATCCCCCTCGGCGTTGAGCAAAGCGGCGGCAGGAAAAACCGCTATTACCCCTGAAATGGCGGTACGACTGGAAGCCGGGCTGGGCATTGCGGCCCGTCTCTGGCTGGCGATGCAGGCAACGTACGATATTAGCCGGGTCCGCGAAACGATTGATATCACGCAGGTCGTGCCCGCCTGCTATGACGAAACCGATGGTCAGCCAGTGAAGACCTGTGGATGATGACCTGAACCTGGCCTCATTACGCTCTTCACCGGCATCAGCACTCCTCATGCTAGTCGCATGATGCCCGGTTACGGATTGGTCACCGGGTCCTGCTCATCAGTCGGGCCTGCCTCCTCCGGCGGTGACATTGTCGCCCGGCGCAAGGTGCCGACCAGGCTTGCCAGCACCAGCGCTACGCCTGCGGCCACCGCGCCAAATGACAGTACGCTGACCACTGGCGTAAACAGCTTACCTAACACGCCTAATCCCAGAGCACCGACAGAATCCCCGGTTACATCCTGCGCGGTGCCCAGACTGTTCACGCGACCGAGCAAAGCGTCAGGGGTATGGTGTTGAATCAGCATATATTGCAGCAGCGAAGCGATCGCGTTGCAGTAGCCATACACCACCAGTGCCAGCAGGGCCGGGATAAAGTGGCTGTAAAGCCCCAGTGAGGCAATGGCCAGAAACGCGCAGGTGGCGCTGATCAGGACCAGCACACCTGGACGGGCATAACCCGGTACCCAGCCGCTGGTAAAGGCGCCAATCATGGCCCCCAGCGGCACGGCGGAATACATCAGACCAATCGCCGAAGCGTCAGCGTGATAGCTGATAGCCAGCGCCGGGAACAGAATACGCACCGCGCCGACGATGCTCACCAGCATGCCCAGCAGCACCACGGAACCCACCACCTTCTGCTGGCAGACAAACTGAACGCCGCTGGCCAGGGCGCGCAGCGGATGCTCCGGCTCCTGCGCTTCCGGCTTCATCGACGGCAGACGCACCAGCGGGATTAACGTTGCCAGCGTACCGACAGCCGCCACGGCAAAGGCCCAGCCCACGCCGCCCGCCACAATAATCACCCCGCCAATGGCCGGGGAGAGGATAGCCCCGAGACGTACGGTCACCATACTCAGCGCACCGGCCGCGCCGAGGTTCTCACGCCCGACCAGCAGCGGGATCACCGCCATTAATGCCGTCATCCCCAACGCCCCGAAGAAACCGTCCCAGGCGGCCAGCAAATACAGTGCCCACAAAGAGGGTTCCGGCAGAAACGCATTCAGACTGAGGGCCGCGAAGCCGATGCCGCAGGTACCACGGGCAAACAGAATCAGCTTACGACGATCGAGGCGGTCTGCGAGGATGCCACCCAGCATCAATCCGATAAACATACCGATGCCATCCAGCATCACGGCCACACCCACCTGAAGCGTGGAGCCTGTCATGGCCTGGATCTGAATCGGTACGCCGACTGCCAGCATACCGAGTGAGAATACGGACAGCATGCGGGCACAAAAGATGGCGCGGAAATGGGCGTTATTTTTCAGCAGGCTGAAATCAAGCAGAATGGAGGGCTTTGCCATGAGTATCCATGTAGTTAATAGGGCTCAATGCCTGGCGGCCGGAATGCTGTCCGGTGCGGCGCGTAAGGATGCCGATGTTTTTCTGGCGGGGCGCATGGTAACATATTTGGTTAGTAACGTTAATGATAATAATACTCATATTCATTTGCATATGAAGAGGATCTCTCAGGGATGTCATTGCAGCAAGCTTCCCCCCAATCTGCTCCGTTGTCGCAAGGCCTTTCGCGCAGCGCGGGTGTCATCATCTGTCTGATATTACTGACGGCGGTCAGCCTGGCGAGCCTGATGCTTGGGGCCAAACCCATCGCGCCTGCCCTGGTGTGGCAGAGTCTTTCCGGCCAGATCACTAACGCCGATAGCATCATTATTCTCAATGCCCGTCTGCCGCGTACGCTGGCCGGGATCCTCGTGGGTCTGGCGCTGGGCGGTGCAGGGGCGGTGATCCAGGCACTGACGCGTAATCCGCTGGCAGACCCCGGCATTCTCGGCGTCAATGCCGGGGCCAGCTTCGCGATGGCAATTGGCATTACCCTGTTTGGCGTCAGCGGCATGGCAGGCTGGCTTGGCTTTGCCTGGGGCGGTGCGCTGATTGCCAGCATTGCGGTCTGGGCGATTGGTACACTCAGCGGCGGCCGGGTCAATCCGGTGCGGCTGACGCTGGCCGGGGTGGCACTGAGTGCGGTATTGGGGGGGCTGACTTCGTCGCTGTCGCTGCTCAATCCGCAGACCTTTGACCAGCTGCGCTTCTGGCAGGCGGGAACGCTGGATATCCGTTCCTCAGCGAACCTGATGCTGGTGGCCCCGGCGATAGTCGTCGGCGCGGTGCTGGCACTCGCGGCATCGCGTTCACTGAACAGTCTCAGTATGGGTGAAGACATTGCCGCCGCGCTCGGCACCCGGGTGCTGCTGGTGCGCCTGCTGGCGCTGCTGTCGGTGATGCTGCTGTGTGGATCGGCCACGGCGCTGGTGGGGCCCATTGGTTTTGTTGGCCTGATGGTGCCCCATGTTGCGCGCTGGTGGGTGGGGGCCGACCAGCGCTGGATCCTGATTTATTCGTTTCTCATGGCCCCGGTGCTGTTGCTGACCGCCGATATTGCCGGGCGTTTTATGGCACAGGGTGAGCTGCGGGTGTCGATTGTCACCGCATTAATCGGTGCGCCAGTCTTAATCTGGTTAGTCCGTAGCCGCAAACATTAAGGATGACAGGATGCACAGTAAAACCTTACTGATCGGCCGTGCTGACGGCTGGCTCAATCTGCGCCTGGCGTCCCGGGTGCTGTGGGCGAACCTGACGCTGATCGTTCTCGCTGCACTGCTGGCGCTGTTTGCGCTGTGCTACGGCACGCTGAGCATCAGCCCGGGGCAGGTGTGGCAGGCGTTGCAGGGGGAAGGGCCGCGCGGATTTATGACCGTTATCGCACAGTGGCGTGCACCGCGTGCGGTGATGGCGCTGGTGCTGGGGGCGGGCCTTGGCGTCAGCGGGGCGATCTTCCAGTCGGCGATCCGCAACCCGCTCGGCAGCCCGGATGTGGTGGGTTTTAATACCGGGGCGTTTACCGGGGCGCTGGTGATGATTATCGGCTTTGGCGGCAGCTACTATCAGATTGCCGCCGGAGCGCTGGTGGGCGGTATTGGTTCGGCGGCGCTGGTTTATCTGCTGGCGTGGCGCCAGGGGATTGTGGGTTTCCGCCTGATTATTGTCGGGATTGGCGTGGGCGCGGTGTTGTCGGCGCTCAATACCTGGCTGATTGTCAGCGCCTCGCTGGAGAGTGCCATGAGTGCTGCGCTGTGGGGGGCGGGCTCGCTTAACGGCATCACCTGGGCGAAAGGGCAGCCTGCGCTGCTGCTGGTGCCACTGACCATTATGGTGTCGCTGGCGCTCAGCCGCCGTTTGCAGCTGATGGAAATGGGCGACGATAGTGCGCGGGCGCTGGGGGTGAATGCTGAGTCCAGCCGTCTGTGGCTGATGCTGTGCGGCATTATTCTCACGGCAATTGCCACCGCCAGCGCCGGGCCGATTGCCTTTATTGCGCTGGCCGCGCCGCAGATTGCCCGCCGCCTGACCGGTGCCAGCGCGGTGCCGCTTTTTTCCGCCGCCACCACCGGGGCGCTGTTGTTGCTGACGGCCGATGTGATCGCTCAGCATGCGTTTAACGGGGTACAACTGCCGGTGGGGGCTGTTACCGTCAGCATCGGTGGTGTTTATCTCATCTGGTTACTTATCAGGGAGTCACGACGTTGATCATGGATACTTCTTTATCCCCCCGTCTTCAGGCCGCTGGCGTGACGCTGGCCTACGATCAAAAAGTGATCGCCAGTGAGCTTAGCGTGCAGATCCCCGACCGCCAGTTTACGGTGATTATTGGCCCTAACGCCTGCGGTAAGTCAACGCTGTTGCGCGCCCTATGCCGCCTGCTGAAACCGCGTAGCGGGCAGGTGCTGCTTGATGGTCATGATATTCATCAGATGGGCACCAAAGCGCTTGCCCGCCAGCTGGGTCTGTTGCCACAGCATGCGATTGTCCCGGAGGGGATCAGCGTGGCCGATCTGGTGGCACGTGGACGCTATCCACATCAGAGCTTACTGAAGCAGTGGAGTGAAGCCGACCGTGAGGCGGTGGCGGCGGCAATGCAGGCCACCAACATCAGTGAACTGGCCGCGCGCAGCGTGGATGAACTGTCCGGCGGCCAGCGTCAGCGCGTGTGGGTGGCGATGGTGCTGGCGCAGCAGACGCCGCTGCTGTTACTGGATGAACCGACCACCTGGCTGGATATCGCCCACCAGATTGAGCTGCTGGATCTGTTCCGTCAGTTAAATCAGGAGCACGGGCATACGCTGGTGGCGGTGCTGCATGATCTGAATCAGGCCTGTCGTTACGCCGACCACTTAATCGTGATGAAGGAAGGGCAGATTATCGCCCAGGGTAAACCCGCTGAGATTGTGGATGCACAGCTGGTGCGGCAGGTGTTTGGCATGAGTAGCGTGGTGATTGACGATCCGGTATCACATACGCCGATGATCGTGCCGTGCGGGCGTTATCATCAGCCTTTACAGGGATCGTTGTAGGGGCGAGGCACGCCTCGTCCGGTGCGGAATAACAAGGGTCGGGCATGCCCGACCCCTACGGGTATTGCTGCAGGGGCGAGGCACGCCTCGTCCGGTGCGGAATAACAAGGGTCGGGCATGCCCGACCCCTACGAGTATTGTTGTTGGGGCGAGGAACGCCTCGTCCGGTGCGGAATAACAAGGATCGGGCATGCCCGACCCCTACGGGTATTGTTCCAGGGGTGAGGCACGCCTCGTCCGGTGCGGAATAACAAGGATCGGGCATGCCCGACCCCTACGGGTATTGTTCCAGGGGTGAGGCACGCCTCGTCCGGTGCGGAATAACAAGGATCGGGCATGCCCGACCCCTACGAGTATTGTTGTTGGGGCGAGGCACGCCTCGTCCGGTGCGGAATAACAAGGATCGGGCATGCCCGACCCCTACGGGTATTGCTGCAGGGGCGAGGCACGCCTCGTCCGGTGCGGAATAACAAGGATCGGGTATGCCCGACCCCTACGGGTATTGTTCCAGGGGTGAGGCACGCCTCGTCCGGTGCGGAATAACAAGGATCGGGCATGCCCGACCCCTACGGGTATTGTTCCAGGGGCGAGGCACGCCTCGTCCGGTGCGGAATAACAAGGGTCGGGCATGCCCGACCCCTACGGGTATTGCTGCAGGGGCGAGGCACGCATCGCCCGGTGCGGAATAACAAGGGTCGCGCATGCCCGACCCCTACGGGTATCGCTGTAGGGGCGAGGCACGCCTCGCCCGCTGCGGGGCGGTCCCCCTTCTTTACGCCAGGTCCTGGCACGCCTCCATCAGCCCAGCCAGCAATGGCCCCAGCGTCACCAGCGTTTCCGGTGACAGGATATCCATATGCTCGCAGGCCAGTTCGTGGATCTGCAGTTGCTGAAGATAAGGCGCCCAGCTTTCTTTCACCTCCATTCCCTCAGGCAGGGTATTTTTCGCCACAAACAGCGTGGCCTGCCCTTCAAAGCGTGGTGTCCTGGCGGTACTCAGGCGCTCAACCGCATCGGCATAGTTTGCGACGATGGTGCTGAACATTTCCGCCTTCTCTGCCAGTAACAGCGCATCGTCATCAGTGGAGGCCATAAACTCGGCCTCCTCGCGCGCCACTTCGGCACGCGCATCCTCTTCCGACGGGCTGGTCCAGTCCTGGCCTTCCGGCGGATAGGTATCCAGCAGCCCGAGGAAGTTCACCTGTTCTCCCTGCTGTTGCAAACGTGCCGCAATACCGTGGGCGAGGGTGCCGCCCAGCGAGTAGCCCAGTAAGTGATACGGACCGTGCGGCTGAATGCTGCGCAGCGTCGCCAGATGGCGTTCGCACATTTCATCCACACTTGCGCAGCGGGCAATCACGCCGTTCGGGCGTGGCGATTGCAGGCCAACAATCGGGAAATTGCCCCCGAGATGACGCATCATGCCGGAGTACTGCCAGGCAAAGCCGGAAGCCGGGTGAATACAGAACAGCACCGGTCCTGTACCGCTGCGGAACGGCAGGCTTTCGCCGTTGGCACGGTTGTCCGCGTTCACGCCACGCGCACTGTCATCCAGCAGGCGTGCCATGTTTTCCACACTACGTGCGGCCATGATCTGCCCGATAGAGAGCGGTTGTGGCAGACGACGGCGCAGTTCGGCGGCCAGGCGCATCGCCAGCAGCGAGTGCCCCCCCAGCGCGAAGAAGTCATCATCGGCATAGACCGTGTCACGCGCCAGCAGGCTGGAGAACAAGGTCACCAGCAGTTGCTCATGCAGGCCCTGTGCGGGACGACCTTCAGACTGCGGCGTCTGCGGCAACGGCAGGGACTTACGGTCCAGCTTGCCGTTAGCGCTGAGCGGGAAGTGGTCCGTCAGCACATAGCTGACGGGCAGCATATGCGCCGGTAAGCGCTGTGCCACTTGCTGATGCACAACGGCGGTATCCAGTGTGACACCGGGCTGTGCGATCAGCCACGCCACCAGCTGACGCGCATCGGCACCCACGGATGCCACACTGCCCAGTTCACGGGCGGCCACAACGGTCTGTGCCACGCCATCAACGGTTAACAATGCCTGTTCAATTTCGCCCAGCTCAATACGCTGCCCACGAATTTTCAGCTGATCGTCACTGCGTCCCAGATACTCAACGGCCCCGTTCTCCAGCCAGCGGGCAATATCCCCGGTGCGGTACATCCGTTCACCGTCGGCAAACGGGTCGGCGACGAAGCGTTGCGACGTCAGGTCGGCGCGATACAGATAGCCGTCTGCCAGCTGCACGCCGCACAGGTAGAGATCGCCCGCCACGCCGAGCGGCACCGGGCGCAGCAGCCCGTCGAGGATGCGCAGTTCCGTGTTCCACACCGGGTAACCAATCGGCACGCCTGCGCCGCTGCATTGTCGCAAGCTTTCGCCGCTGGCCGGATGGTATGTGACATCAACGGCGGCTTCGGTTGGGCCATAGAGGTTGTGCAGCGGTGCCGCGATCAGCGCCTCATAGCTGGCGGCCAGATCGCAGGAGAGGGCTTCACCGCTACAGAACACGCGTTGCAGGCTGTGGCACCCTTTGTCGCTGCCGTCACGGCTTTCCAGCGCGGTGACCCACGCGGCGAGCATCGAAGGCACAAAGTGCATTGTCGTCACGGAATAATCTTCAATCAGCTGTACCAGCGCATCCGGATCGCGATGGGCTTCCGGCGGTGCCATCAGTAACTGAGCACCGACCATCAGCGGCCAGAAGAACTCCCACACGGAGACGTCGAAGCTGCACGGTGTTTTCTGCAACACCACGTCATTCGCCTCCATCGGGTATTCATCCTGCATCCACCACAGGCGGTTAACAATCGCCTGCTGACCGACCACCACGCCTTTCGGGCGCCCGGTCGATCCGGAGGTATACAGCACATACGCCGGACGCTGCGGATCGGCGGCAGGCAACGGATGCGTCGGCTGACGCTGTTCGTCTTCCAGCCGATCAAAGGCCAGAATCGGCCCCATCACTGCAAAGCGTGCGGCTAAGGTGCTTTCACTGATAATCAGGCGTGGACGGGAGTCCTCCACCATCAGCGCAAGACGGTCGTCCGGATAACCGGTATCCAGCGGCAGCCATGCGGCACCGGCCTGTAGAATGGCGGTCAGTGCCAGGCTCAGGCGCACCGAACGCGGCAGGGCGACGGCAACGATATCACCCGGTTGTACCCCGGCCTCAATCAGACGGTCGGCCAGCAGACGTGCCTGCTGCTGCATCTGGCGATAGGTCAGACGATGCTCGCTGTCCAGCAGGGCCAGCGCGTCTGGCGTGCGGTTAACCTGCTGTTCAATGGCCCCTTGCAGCGTGCCTGCGGCCACCGGGTAAGCGGTGTTATTGATGCTGGCAATCAGCGCCTGTTCGTCAGGGGTTTGCAGCTGCCAGCGTGCCAGCGGCAGGTCGGGCTGCGCCACCAACTGGGCAATCAGCATCAGCAGGCGCTCAGCAAAGCGTTGCGGATGTGGCACCGCATCGCGGTACTCCATCAGCAGATGCAGACGCTCACCCGGCAGCACCAGCAGGGTAAGCGGATAGTGGGTGTAACCCCGGTTGCTGATATGGTCGCAGCGCAGGCCATTGTGGCCCTGCAACAGGTCGGCGTTGTCCGGGTAGTTTTCCACCACCAGCAGGGTGTCAAACAGCGTACCGCTGCCGGCCAGCTGTTGGATCTCACCCAGGCCGAGATCGTCATGTTCGATCAGCTGGATCTGCTGAGCCTGGTGATCGGCCAACTGATCGAGTAGCGGACGCTGGCTGTCGAAACGCACGCGCACAGGCAGGGTGTTACTGAACAGGCCAACGTGCTGCTCCTGGCCGTCAATCTGGCCGAAGCGACCGGAAACCGGTGAACCAAACACCACGTCCTGGTGGCCGCTTTCAATCGCCAGCTGCATTCCCCAGATGCCCTGCATCACGCTGTTCAGCGTCAGGCCCCGGCTGCGGCACAGTGCCAGCAGGCCGCGTTCCAGATCGGGTTCCAGTACCAGATCCAGGTCGTGCACCGGACCGTTATGGGGATCGTCACCAAACAGCAGCGTGGGACGCACATCCTGCAACACCTGCTGCCACAGCTGGCGGGAGGCGTTGGCATCACGCGAGGTTAACTGACGCACGATATCCGTGTAGCTGAAGCGATGCGGCGTCAGGGCCTGCGGGCCGTGGTACAGCGCGGTAAACAGATCGCCTAAGATCACCGGCGTTGACCAGCCATCCACCACCAGGTGATGGGCGTTCAGCATCAGTGTAAAGCGGTCACTGTCAGCATGCTGCACCAGCAGTGCATGCAGCATCACCGGCTGGCTGAACAGATCCCGTGCCAGCTCGCGTTTCTCCAGCGCCAGTAGCGCCTCGGTTTCTTCAGCCACTGACAGGGCAGGGAGCACGTGGCGATCCAGCGTCCAGAGCGAGGATTCCAGCGGCAGAACCGGGATCAGTTGTAACGGCTGTAGCGCCTGTTCACTGTCAAAGCGGGCCGCCAGCTGCGGATGGTGACGAACTACCGCATCCAGTGCGGCACGCAGGCGATTCTCATCCAGCGCACCGCTAAAGCTCAGGCGCGTCAGTGAGTTATAGCTGCCGCTGCTGTCGGCGGTGGCGGCATGGAACAGCAACCCTTTTTGCAGCGGTAGCAGCGGCAGAACAGCGGCCAGCGGGCCATGACGCTCACCCAGCTGAACGACATCCTGCTGGCTGACGCCGTCAATGGCGACCTCGGCGGCCACTAAGGTATCCGCCGCTTCCTGTGGATGACGATGGGCGAAATCGCTCAGTGCATCGCAGGCACCGGCCAGCGCCAGGTGCAGGGCATCAATATCCTGCTCGCTGAATACCCCGTTCAGCCAGCCCCAGTTAACCGCCAGCTGCGGCAGCGCGCCGGTTTCATCCACGAAGATATTAATTTCCAGGCTGTGCAGCTGCGGCATGTCAGGTGACTGATGTACCGCAAAGGCATCGCGGAAATGTTTACGCGTCCGCTGTGGCGTCCACAGGCCCTCTGCGGCACTGAAACGCCCGAGGTAGTTAAACAGCACTTCCGGCGCATGCTGCTGTGCCAGCGGCTGTAACTGGGGGGATCGCACCGCATCGAGATAGCGCAGCTGGCCGTAGCCAACGCCGCGATCCGGCACGGCACGCAGCACGCTTTTGACCGCGCGCAGGGCATCTCGCAGGCTGCCGCTATCGCCTTCATCCAGCGTGACCAGCAACGGATATTCGGCGGTCAGCCAGCCGACGGTGCGGGCCAGATCGTGGTCGCCTGCCAGTTCGGCGCGGCCATGCGATTCCAGGGTGTAGCGCAGCTGGCTGACCTTAAAGCGGTCGATCAGCGCCAGTGACAGTGCGCACAGCAGGGTCTCTTCCACGCTGGCACGATACTGCTGCGGCAGCGTGCTCAGCAGCGCCTGGGTTTGCGCACCGTCAAGCAGCGTACGCTTCTCTTTCAGTTCGCTGTGGGTATCCTGCGGATGCAGCGCCCGCTGGCCGAGCAGCGGCACCGGATGCTGCAACATGCTCTGCCAGAAAGGCAGCTCAGCGGCACGACGGGAGACGTTGCTTAACAGCGCAGCGGACCAGTCATGCAGTGATGTCTCTTCCGGCGGCAGGGTCAGCGGGGTGCCGCTGATGGCGGCCTCCGCTGCCTGACGCAGTTCATCCAGCAGAACACGCCAGGACACACCGTCCACCACCAGGTGATGGATCACCAGCACCAGACCAAAGGTCCGCTCGTTCTGCTGGAGCAGCGCGGCCTGCATCATCACGCCGTTCTCCGGGTCGAGGCGGGTGACGGCGGCGTCGAAGGCATCTTCTGCACAGGCTTCCGGGGCATCATGCAGCGGCTGGGCGGTGACCCAGCGGCTAAATCCGGCAGGGCGAGGTTCACCCACCACCAGCTGCCCGTCACGGGTAAAGGCGGCCAGCGCCGGGTGTGCGCGGCTCAGCGTGGTCAGTGCCTGCTCAAGGTGAGCACGCTGCAATGTCTCAGGGACCTGCAGGAACACGCCGTGCGCAAAGCGCTGATTAATGCCGCCATGTTCGTTAAACCAGTGCAGGATGGGTAAGCCGCTGATGGCACCGTGCTGCGCCACGTGATTGACGGCGGTGCGGGTGGTCAGCAGGGGCATATTTTGTGCCATACGTGCCGGGGTACGCTGGGCGAAGATATCGCGCGGACGCAGCAGATAACCCGCACGGCGGGCGGCCGTGCCCAGCCCCATCGCGGAAATACTGTCCCCGCCCAGCGCGAAGAAATCATCGTCAGCGCCGACGCGTTCCATTCCCAGCAGGTCAGCAACGGCCTGGCAGATCAGGGTTTCCTGTGCGCCCTGCGGCTCGCGTCCGGGTTTAAATGCCACCTGCTGCGGCTCAGGCAGGGCCTGGCGGTCAATTTTGCCGTTCACGTTCAGCGGCAGTTCATCCATCACCACCAGGATCGCGGGCACCATGTAGTCGGGCAGGGTGACTGCCAGTTTCGCCAGCAGTTTTGCGGATAACTGATCGTCGGCACGCAGGGCATCGTCATACACCGAGCAGTAGCCAATCAGGCGGTTGGTGGCACCGATAGGCTGAGCAATCACCACGGCGGTGCTGACCTCATCCAGCGCCACCAGCGCATTTTCCACTTCGCCCAGCTCAATACGGAAACCACGCACCTTGATCTGGTGGTCAACGCGGCCGATAAAGGCCAGCTGACCATCGCTGCGCCAGCGCATCAGATCGCCGCTGCGGTACATCACTTCCCCCTCCAGGAACGGGTTAGCGACAAAACGGGCAGCGGTCAGGTCCGGGCGACGCAGGTAGCCACGGGCAATCCCGGTACCGGAAATGTACAGCTCGCCCACGCAGCCCACCGGAACCGGACGCAGTTTGCTGTCCAGCAGCCACACCTGGGTGTTACCGACCGGGCGGCCAATCACCGGCTGATCAGAGACCATCACGCTGGCACCCAGGGTATCGATGGTGTACTCAGACGGACCGTAATAGTTATGGATCTCCAGCTCCGGGTGCTGCTGCATCAGCTTCCACAGCGTTGGCGTCGCCGCCTCACCGCCGATCATCACAAACGCCGGGCGGTGGCTTTCCGGCTCAAACAGCCCGGCATCAATCATCTGTGAGAAGAAAGAAGGGGTGATATCCAGCAGGTCAACCGGCACCTGTTTCATCTTCTGCAACAGCGCCCAGGCATCGCGCCGTAGCTCTTCGTCGAAGATATTCAGCTCGCAGCCCATCATCATGCAGAACAGCGGTTCCCATGAGGAGTCGAAGGAGAAAGAGGCGGTGTGGCCGGTACGCATACGGCGCGGCTGGTTGCGATGGAAGCGCTCAATCGCCGGGCCGAACAGGTTAGCCTGATGGGAAAGGAACAGGTTGAGCAGTCCGGCGTGAGTACTCATCACGCCTTTCGGGCGCCCGGTGGAACCGGAGGTGTAGATCATATACGCCAGGTGTTCACCACGCTGGGCAACACGGCGTTCGCTGTCGCTCACCGGGGTGGCAACGTGCGCATCACAGACGGCCCGTACGGCAGCATCATCAATACAGAGATACTCACCGTCCGGCATCTGGGCCACGGTGCTGCTGTGCGTCAGCAGCAGCTGCGGTTGCGCGTCATCGCACATCAGCGCCAGACGCTCACGCGGGTAGTCGAGATCCAGCGGCATATAGGCGGCACCGCTGGCCAGCACACCGAAGATCGCCACCAGCGAATCAACGGAGCGCGGAATACCAATGGCTACCACGTCTTCGGCACCCAGGCCACGCGCGATCAGCTCGCGAGCCAGTTGCATGGCACGGGCAGAAAGCTGGCCGTAGGTCAGGCTGATATCGCCACAGGCCACGGCGATCGCATCCGGCTGCGCGTCAACCTGACGTTGTAACATCGCCAGAATCGAGACCACGCCTTCCGGCGGCGTGACGCTGATGCCCTGGGACCAGTTGGCAATCTGCTGCTGTTCATCGTCGGCAATCAGCGCCAGGCGGGAGAGCGCTTGCTGTGGCTGCTGCGCCAGCTGGTTTGCCAGGAACGCAATGCGTTCACCGTGCCAGGCCAGCGTTTGCGCATCATATTTCCCGGCGTTGGCGACCAGCGTGACCTGCAACTGGCCGCGCTGGAAGCCGATTTCAAACTCCAGATCGTCGACCGGGCCCATCGCCAGGGTGTGGCTGATGGCATCAATGCCGTCAAAGGACAGACTGTCGTGATAGACCTTCAGGTTGATCACCGGGCCATACAGCGACTGGCTGCTGCCGACCAGACCAAGGTCACGGCGCAGTTGTTCTGCCTCGTAACGTTGATGGCGGCGAACCTGTTTAATCTCGCTCTGTAAGGCGCGGCTGATATCGGCCAGCGTCATGCTGTCTTCAATATCCAGCAGCAGCGGCAGAACGTTGACCACCGGGCCGGTGGCGGCCAGCGCGGCGGAACCCATGCGGCGCATAAACGGGAAACCAATGCTCAGGCGGGATTCACCGCTGATGCGTGCCAGATAGGCGACCAGCAGGGCGCTGGCAATTTCTGCCGGGGCGTTCTCCTGCAAACCGGGCTGATGAGTCAGCGCCGCCAGCAGCGCCGGGGGCAGGGTCACCTGTTGTTTTAACGGTGCGCCGTGGGCGCTGGCGGGGAAGGTTTCGCTGGAGAGCGAAATCGCCGTCGGGAAGTGCTCTGCGTGCTGTTGCCAGAACAGGGCGGCACGTTCACAGGCGGGTGAATGCTGCCAGGCCTGATACTCAGCGACCACTTCGCCAAAGGAGATAAACGGCGATGCCGCCGGTGTTTCACCCGCACGCAACGCCTGATAGATCGCTGCCACGCGGCGTGTCAGGGCCTCAAAGCTGAAGCCGTCGAGCATCAGATGGTGGTAGCGCTGATACCAGAACCAGCAATCGTCACTCACGCGGATCATCAGCTGGCGGTACAGCGGGCGGGCACCGTCTGCGGGCAGATCGGCGGCCAGATCGGCCTGCATCAGGTCGTGCGCGGCCTGCACGGCATCGCTGCGTGGGCTGAAATCAACCCATTCAACAGGTTGTACCTGTTCTGGGGTACGCGTACGGGGGAGGCGCTGCACGGCGCTGCCTTCATCAGAGAGGCCAAAGGTGGCCTGCACGGTATCGGCTTCGGACATCGCCTGGCGGATCGCCCTATCCAGCATCGGGCGGTCAATATCGCCATGCAGTTCACTGTAGTGCGCAACGGCAAAGGTGTTTCTTGCGCTGGCGATCTGATCGGCGATCCAGATCCCTGGCTGCGCCGCAACCAGCGGATATTCGGTAAATTCGGCCTGTATTTCAGGCGTGATCTGAGCTTCTGACACGGTGGCAATTCCTGTCGGTAAGAGGTAAAAACTGATCCCGTAGGGGCTGACCTTTTTTCCGGCCGCCCGGGCTGGCTAACCTGCCGTTTTCAGCACGGCGGGGCGCATGTCGTGCCAGTTTTCTTCGATGTAACGAATACATTCGGCGCGGGTATCCGGGCCGCTCACGGTCTTCCAGCCAGCAGGAACGTCGGAAAACGCTGGCCACAGGCTGTATTGCTGGCGTGCATTGAGCAGCACCAGGAAGTCGAGGGTTTCATCATCGAAGGGGTTTTGTTGTTCGGTCATGTTAATTACCTGTCTTTCCAGAAAAGGGAGGTGTAATAAAATCGGCCAGCAGCCAGCGTAAGCCGTCCAGCAGCCCGCCGCGCCAGCACAGGGCATCATGCCCGCCGGAGAAAATTCGGAAATTAATGTCATGCCCGCCCGGGAGCAGCGCCTGACGCATCTGTTGGTTAACCCAGGCCATATCGCCTTCGCGATCGCCCGCTTCCTGGAAGATCTTTAAGCGGCTGGCCGGCAGTACACCCTTGATCGCCTGCCCGGTCAGCCAGCCCATCTCCTGCTCTCCGGCTTCGGAAAAGTGGGTGACCAGGCGGACGTTTGGCCACCAGAAGGAGCCAGACTGGCTGAGGATGCGGCCAAAGCGCCCGGGCCAGTGCAGCCCGGCATACATCGCCGCCAGGCCGCCGTAACTTTGCCCGGCGACTACGGTACGGTCGGCCTCTTCACTGAATTCCACACGGCTGCGCGCCAGCGGCAGCAATTCCTGCTGCACCGCCTGCCAGAATTCAGCATTGCAGGGCAGCTCTTTTTCGCGCCAGTCACCGTTAATCACATCAATAAACAGCCAGCAGGCGGCGGGCAGATGGCCGCTGTCGGTTTCGGCATGCAGCGCGGAATAAAGCGGTTGTCCGTCTGCCCAGTTCTGTCCATCCAGCAGAATCACCAGCGGGCGCTGCTCTGGGATCGCTGTACTGCCCGTGGTATAGAGCCAGATACGGCGCTGATTCCCCAGCAGGGCGCTGTCCCAGGTAAATTGTTGCAGCTGGTGGTTATCGGGGTGTATCGGCTGTCCGTTGTCCAGCGCGTGCCACGCAGACTGGTCCGGCGCCGCGGGCATATGCGCGGCCGACAGCGCGTGCCCGCGGCTGTTGAGGTGGGCACAGCTGCGATTTAACGGGTCGGCAATCGCCAGCGGGAACAGAGATATCCACCATTCGCGCTGTTGTTTGCGGCGTGTGTCGTCATCGGTGCTAAAAGTGGGGGGGAGTTGCTCAGCGTTTACCGGGATCAGGCTGTAACTGCCACGCCAGTGCTCATCAATCTCCGTTGACCAGTGCCAGACATCGGTTCCCGCCAGGCGTTGCAAACTTTGCGGCTGCGGGCTGTGGTGGTCGGTCACGCAGTTAATATCCACATAAACCTGATGTATTGCAGAGCGGGTTTCGTCACCTGCCGGGTCACGCCAGAAATAGTTCATCCGGACTGTTCCTTCAGCAAAGGCTTCAACCAGTGGCGTGCCATGTTGCGCAATGTGCTGCCACCAGCTCTCTTCACCCACGTTATCGGCGGCCAGCAGCTGTGCTGCATGACCTGCGGGCTGACGCATCGGCCATAATGTGTGCCGTGTTGTCACGATAATTTTCCTTAATTTACATTTAATTACTTAAAAGGAGGGACTTTAATCTCTCTTACAGTAAATGACGCTAATACAAATAGTATTGAGAATAGTTTGCATTTGCAATAAGATGCGTCGCAACTTTCTTAAGGGCCTGTAAGTTGTACGTAAATATCGGTTTTCTTAAGAAGGGCAGAAGAATCAACGAAAGTAGTGGCAAACGTGATTCTCACATTTCACCGCGGCCAATCAGTTCTCCTTAACAATTGGCGGGTTTTAACGGGTTTTTTTTATCAGCAAATCTGTTCAGACGGGATACCAGAACATGTTTAATAAGATTAAAAAACAGGCAATACCAGGCATTGCAGTTCGTTCAGACAAACACACCCTGCGTTTATTACTGGCTTCAGCCCTGCTGGTAGCGCCCGCCGTGCAGGCAGCCACCGAAGCAGAAAATACACTGACGGTCACCGCAGACACCCAGGAAAGCGTCACAGCCCCGACCAAAGGGATCGTAGCGAAAGAGAGCGCGTCCGGCACCAAGACCGCCACACCGCTGCGCAAAACCCCGCAATCGATCTCCGTGGTAACGCGCGATCAGATGGACGATCAGGCGGCGGCTTCAGTCTCTGATGCGCTGAGCTACACCAGTGGCGTGGTGACCAACTACCGTGGTAACTCGAACCGTAATGACGAAGTGATCAGCCGCGGCTTCCGTTATGCGCCTAAATTCCTGGATGGGCTGAGCTACGGCTTGTCCGGCCAGGCCGGAGCAGCAGGGCAGATCGATCCCTGGTTGTTAGAGCGTGTGGAAATGGTACATGGCCCGGCATCGGTACTGTATGGCCAGGTGAACCCGGGCGGTCTGATCAATATGACCAGCAAGCGCCCAACCGCTGAGAGCATTCATGAGGTCAAACTCAGCACTGGCAATCAGCATTTTGGTGAGGCCGCATTTGACTTCGGCGGTCAGCTGAATGATGACAACACCCTGTTCTATCGCCTGAACGGTATTGCCAGCACCAAACATGAGTTTGTTAAAAACAACAAACAACAGCGTATGGCGATTGCTCCGGCGATTACCTGGCTGCCAAATGAAGACACCAGCTTTACGCTGTTAACCAGCTACCAGAATGAACCTAAAGCCGGTTACCGTAACTTCCTGCCGATGTCCGGCTCGCTGAAAGAGAGTAGCGCAGGCTATATCCCTTACGACTTTAACGTCAGCGACCCGAGCTACAACGAAGCGAAGCGTGAACAAACGTCTATCGGTTATATCTTCGATCACAACTTTAACGACGCGGTGTCATTCCAGCAGAACGTGCGTTACAGCCATATGAGTGAGTCTTACAAGTATCTGGTGTATACCTGGGATGCGGATAACGACCACTCGATCAACCGCCGTCCACAGCATGATAAAATCATGACGGATGAACTGGCGATGGATAACCAGCTGAAAGGGAAGTTTGAGACCGGTGACGTTAATCACACCGTGATTGGCGGGCTGGACTATAAATGGAGCGATGTTGATAGCAAGCTGTGGCGTGACAGCGGAGATCGTTACATTCTTGACTGGGCTAATCCGACCAGCATTGATATTGATGAAAGTGACTTCTCCCTGGTCACCAGCACGCGTAAGAGACTGCATCAGGTTGGTGTCTATTTACAGGACCAGCTGGAGTGGAACCGCTGGAACCTGGTGCTGTCAGGTCGTAATGACTGGAGCGAAATCCGTACGCTGGATCGTACCGATAACAGCGACACTCAGCAGAATGATAACAAGTTCACCGGCCGTGCAGGCCTGCTGTACGCCTTTGATTCAGGCTTTTCGCCGTATGTCAGCTACAGCACCTCGTTTGAACCTAACCTGAGTACCGGTGCACCGGGTGCCAAACCCTTTGCGCCAACCACCGGTGAACAGACCGAAGTGGGCTTCAAATATCAGCCAACGGGCACCAATACTATGCTAACGGTCTCCTGGTTTGATATTAACCAGAAGAACCTTACCGGCTATAACAGCGTATTGGGTTACAACGAAGCGATCGGCAAGGTCAATTCGAAAGGGGTTGAAACTGAGTTACGTTCTCAGCCAATTCCGGAAGTTGAACTGCTGGCGCAGTACACCTACACCGATGCGGTGACCAAAGAGAGCAGCACCAGTTCTGCTCTCGCGGGACGTGCCCCTTCGGGTATTCCGCGTCATGCAGCATCTGCCTGGGGTAACTACAGCTTCCTCGACGGCGTGCTAAACGGCTTTACTCTGGGTGCTGGCGTTCGTTACACCGGTGATGCTCCAGCAGACTCCATTGGACAGGATGAAGTTCCACACTTCACACTTTACGATGCGATGGTGAAATACAAGTTGGGTGAGGCAGTATCTGCGCTGAAAGGCACCACATTGCAGTTTAACGTGCAGAACCTGACGGATAAGCACTATGTGGCGTCATGCAGCAATACCGAAGCCTGCTTCTACGGTTCAGGCCGTACCTTCGTTGCTTCAGTGGATTATCGCTGGTAATAAAGGCAGGCGGGGCGTTGATTGCTCCAGAGATGTAAAGCGGGGTTCCACAGAGAACCGCGTTCCTGACAAGCTTCATTATCATCCTTTTAGCCACCCCAGATGGGGTGGCTATTTTTTTGCCTGATCGCTCCCTCACCGCACGTCCTGCTTTTTTCTGACTCCAGTCTGTTTAGCCGAACCGTTATAAATCACACTGATTTTTTCTTTAGTTTACATGTCGTTACTTTTTATCGTCCGTACCAGTTATTTGTGTAATAAGAAATGCTAATACAAATGTTATTGAGAGTGATTTACATTTGCATTAGTATGCGTCGGAACTTCACGCAGGTAAGAGGTAACTCTTCATTTAGTAAGGTTTTTTTTCATAAGCAGAGGGTGCGTTCGGACGTTAATGATCCGTGCCATTCCTGAAGTTAGCTACGGCCAATCAGTAAATCTAATGGGTTGGCGGGCTTTACTGGTTTTTTTCGTAGACAAGGCTGTTTCAGACGAGATAACACAACTATGTTGAAGAAGATAAAAACCCAGGCGCGCCCTGGTGTGGCAGTACACTCTGGAAATACCACCCTGCGCCTGCTGCTGGCGTCTTCACTGCTGGCGGCGCCGCTGGCGCAGTCCGCCACTGACAACACGCTGACGGTGACGGCGGAGTCCCAGGAGAGCGTGACGGGGCGTAACAGCGGTATTGTGGCGAAAGAGAGCGCTTCAGGCACCAAAACCCCCACCCCGCTGCGCAAAACCCCGCAATCGATTTCGGTGGTGACACGTGAGCAGATGGATGACCAGGCGGCAGCATCGGTTTCCGATGCCCTCAGTTATACCAGCGGTGTGGTGACCAACTATCGCGGTAACTCCAACCGTAACGACGAAATTATCAGCCGTGGCTTCCGCTACGCGCCAAAACTGCTGGATGGTCTGCACTTTGGTCTTTCCAGCTCCAGTGGGGGAGCCGGGCAGGTTGACCCGTGGTTGCTGGAGCGCGTGGAGATGGTCCACGGCCCGGCAGGGGTGTTATACGGCCAGGTCAGCCCGGGTGGCCTGGTGATCATGACCAGCAAGCGCCCGACGGCTGAAGCCGTTCGCGAAGTGCAGCTCAGCACCGGCAATCATCATCTGGGCGAAGCGGCCTTTGATTTTGGCGGTAAGCTGAACGATGACAACACGCTGTTTTATCGTCTGAACGGTATTGCCAGCACCAGACATGAAGAAGTGAAAAACAATAAACAGGAACGCGTGGCCATCGCGCCCGCCATCACCTGGCTGCCGAATGCCGATACCAGTTTTACCCTGTTAACCAGCTACCAGAACGACCCGAAAGCCGGATCGCGTAACTTCCTGCCGATGGTCGGGACGTTGAAAGAAGCCAGCACCGGGTATATCCCGTATGACCTGAATATCAACGACCCGAACTACTATGGTAACAAGCGCGAACAGGCCTCCATTGGCTACGAATTTGACCACAGCTTCAATGAAACGCTGTCGTTTACTCAGAACCTGCGCTATACCCATCGCGATGAAGACTATAAATATATGGTCTACACCACCAGCTCCACCCTCAACGACCACACCATTGAACGTCGCCCGCAACATGAAACGGTGATGACGAACGAATTCGGTGTCGATAACCACCTCAAAGGGCTGTTTGATACCGGTGATGTCGGCCATACCGTGCTCGGTGGGCTGGATTATCGCTGGAGCCGCGTTGCCAGCACCCTGTCACGCCATACCTCGACCCAGTACCAGCTCGACTGGGCAAATCCTGGTCGTGTTGATGTGAATGAGGATGATTTTACCCCCAGCATTAACACCGTGAAGCAGCTGCATCAGGTCGGAGTCTACCTGCAGGATCAGATGGAGTGGAATAACTGGAACCTGGTCCTGTCCGGCCGCAACGACTGGTCGCAAATCCGCACGATTAACCGCCTTAATGGCACCGACGTGAAGAACAATGACAGCGCCTTTACCGGCCGTGCCGGGCTGTTGTACGCCTTCGATAACGGTCTGTCGCCGTACATCAGTTACAGCACCTCGTTTGAACCGAACCTGAGCAATGGCGCACCGGGAACCGATCCGTTTAAGCCGACAACAGGGGAGCAGACCGAAGTGGGGGTGAAATACCAGCCGCCGGGTTCCAATACCGTGATGACCGTGTCGGTGTTTGATATCACTCAGAAAAATATCACCTCGGCGAATACGGTGACCGGTTACAACGAGCAGATCGGGAAGGTTGACTCAAACGGCGTGGAAATGGAAGTGCATGCCCAGCCGTTGCCGGAAGTCAAACTGATGGCGGCTTATACCTATACCGATGCGGTGACAAAAGAGACTTACACAACCGCTCAACTTGGACGTACCCCTGCCAGCATTCCGCGTCATGCGGCATCGGCCTGGGGCAGCTACAGCTTCCTGAATGGAGCTCTGAGTGGGCTGACCGTAGGCACGGGTGTGCGTTACACCGGTGATGCCCCGGCGGACAGCACCGGAACCAACGAAGTGCCGCACTTCACGCTGTACGATGCGATGGCAAAATATGAACTGGGCGAGGCGGTTTCGAGCCTGAAAGGCACCACGGTTCAACTGAATGTGCAGAACCTGACCGACAAACACTACGTGGCATCCTGTAGCAACAGCGAAGCCTGTTTCTATGGTTCAGGCCGCAATGTGGTGGCGTCGGTGAACTATCGCTGGTAAGCCGCGAATCGTCTGACGACGAGGTGATACGTACACGTCTCGTCCAGCGAATTATCACTCTTTACCACCCCAGCCGGGGTGGTTTTTTTTTGGCGCTCTGTCAGACTGAATGCTGCCAGTAACAGGAGAGAAAAATGTCGCAGTTATCGGGCCGCAGCCGTGCAGGCGCGTGCTGTTTCGCCGCCGGGGGATTGCTGTATCTGCTGGCCGAACGTACCAGCGCGCTGGCCTGGCATCATCCGGCCTATCGCTACAGCCACAACTATATTAGTGATCTCGGCATTCCTGAATGCGGGCCGCAGATTTGCTCACCGCTGCATAACGTGATGAATGCCGGATTTGCGGTGGAAGGCGTGCTGTTTCTGCTGGCTTGCTTACTGTTGCGGCCGCAGTTGTCGGGGGGAATGGGGTGGGCGGCGTTGCTGGCAGGCGGCCTGCATGGCATTGGTGGCGTTATGATCGCGCTATTCCACAGCGGTGGGGAAGCCGATGGGGTGACATTGCATCAGGCAGGTGCGGTGATGGCGATTGGCGGGGGTAATCTGTGCCTGATCGTCACCGGCCTGGCTTTGCGCCGTTGCGCACCCGTGTATGCCGCGTTTAGCCTGCTGCTGGGAATGGTCGGCTTGCTCTGTATGATGCTCATCCCGTACGTGGCGTTGCCGATCGGCATCATTGAGCGTGCGGCGGTCTATCCCATCACCCTCTGGCAGGTGGTGAGCGGATTTTCATTGCTGTTACTGTCTTACCGGTTCAAAAGGAGCGTGTTGTGAATCAGAGTCAGCGTGAACATATTGCCACCGTGCTTGCCTGCACCCGCGAAGATGCCCGGCATCTGGTGCAGCGTCAGTATGACCAGACGATCCGTGACTCCTGGCAACGCTGCGTGGAAAGTCACGGACTTGATCCCAGCCGTATGCAGGCGGCGCGCATTCTCCCCTGGCAGGAGCTGCGAGAGCATCGCGAGCATCTTGAAGAGTTTCGCCATATTGCCCGGCACGGTTTGAGCCGGTTATACCAGCAGATTGCTCCGGCGGGCTATGTGGTGTTGCTGACGGATGCCCACGGGGTGACGGTGGACTATCTGGGGGATGACAGTGCTGAAATCAGCCTGCGTCGCGCTGGCCTGTTCCTGGGGGCGCAATGGTCGGAAGCCTGGGCGGGCACCTGTGCGGTTGGCACGGCGCTGGCGACCGGGAAAGCGCTGACCGTACATCACAACGACCATTTCGATGCCACGCATATTGCACTCTCCTGTTCGGCCGTGCCGCTGTTCGATCCGCAGGGGCAGCTTAACGCCATCCTGGATATCTCCGCACTGACCTCGCCGCAGCCGAAATCCGGCCAGCAGCTGGCGTTACAGATTGCGCGGATGCATGCCCACCAGATTGAAAATGCCTGGTTTGAGCATCGCCACCGTGCCGACTGGGTGCTGAAACTCAGCCCGTCCTCGCCGTTTGTCGAGGTCAGCCCGGATTACCTTATTGCTTTTGATGCCGATGGCCGGGTGATCGGGCATAACCACCGTGCGCAGCGGATGCTGGAGAAAGAGCTGGGCATTGATGCGCCGCTGCCGCACTGCCGCAGCACGCTGCTCGGGATGCCGATTGAACAGCTGTTTAATACTTCGATAGACAGTTTGCCGGACTGGCTGGCCAGCGCCAGCGGTCGTCAGGGCACGCTGGATCGGCTGCACAGCGGTGAGAGGCTGTATGTGACGGCGGTGCAGCCCGCACGCCGCCCGGAGCGCACGGCGATCACCACGCCCGCCGCACTGCCTGCGCCGCTGGCGGCCCTCACGGGCGGCGATCCTGCATTGCAGCAGCAGTTACAGCGTGCCTCGCGCTTACTGAGTGCGCCGCTGCATCTGGTGGTGCAGGGGGAAACGGGCAGCGGCAAAGAGTATTTTGCCCGCGCTTTCCATCAGTCCAGCCAGCGCAGTGGGCAGCCGTTTATTGCGGTGAACTGTGCCGCGATCCCCGCGACCTTGATTGAAAGTGTGCTGTTTGGTCATCTGCCGGGCAGTTTCTCCGGGGCGGGCAGCAAAGCGCGGCGCGGCCTGGTCCAGGAAGCCGACGGCGGCACGCTGTTCCTTGATGAGATCGGTGATATGCCGCTGGAGATGCAGACGCGGTTGCTGCGCGTGCTGGCCGAGCAGGAGGTGCTGCCGGTCGGGGCTTCACGCCCGGTTGCGGTGGATATCCGTGTGATTTCGGCTTCACATCATGTGCTTGAGGAGCTGGTGGAGCAGGGGCGTTTTCGCGCCGATCTGTTCTGGCGTTTGCAGGGGGCGCGCATCACCCTGCCTGCACTGCGCAACCGTCAGGATCTCGACTGGTTAATCGACAACATGCTGGCGGGCAAAGCCCGACTGTCCGCAGCGGCGCGTCAGTGCCTGCATCAGCATGGCTGGCCGGGTAACCTGCGTGAACTGAGCAATGCGCTGGATTACGCCGTGGCGATGGCCGATGGCGACACGATTGACGCTGGCGATCTGCCTGACGGCATCGGCATTAGCGCACCGCTGACGTTAATTCAGGCGCGTTCGGCAGAGGGGCAGGCACTGCCGGATGAAGGCCAGCAGCTGGTGGCCCTGCTGCGTGCCGCACGCTGGAATCACAGCGCCGTGGCGCGTCAGCTGGGCATCAGCCGGATGACGCTGTACCGCCGCATGCAGCGTTATGGCATTCAGTCGCCTAACACGCAGCCTGCCTAACGGGAAGACAAGACGATGAAGAGAAGCGTTCAGGTGGCGGGTGACGGGCCGTTTATGCTGCCGCAGGGACGGCTGCTGTACTGTGCGGACCCGACTCAGGCCGAGGACGGGCTGTTTCCGCTGGCCGCCGCAGGCCACAAGGTGGCCCAGCTGTGGTACGGACCAACGTCGCTTGTGGTGCCCTCCAGTTACCGGCGTTTTACCGCGCTGGACCAGGTGCGCGAGCAGTTTGCCGCCGCCGGATGCCCGGTGTTCCTGCGTAAATCCGGCGGCGGGCTGGTGCCACAGGGGCCGGGCATTATCAACCTCAGCCTGGCGTACCCGATCGCGCGCACCCTCGGTGAGGCCGCAGAAGATGTTTATCGTCATCTGTGCGCGATATTAAGTGATGCACTGGCTGAGCTGGGCGTGGTGACGGGCTGGCAGGCAGTGGAGGGATCGTTCTGCGACGGACGCTTTAACCTCGCCTGTGGCGAAGGACCGCAGGCGCGGAAAATTGCCGGAACGGCGCAATACTGGCGGGCGATCCCCGACAGTGATGCCGATGCTCCGCGTCGCCATGTGGTCCTGGCCCATGCGGTGCTGTTGGTGGACTGTGATTTAGCGGCGGCACATCGCCAGGCGAATCAGTTTGAGGCCGCGCTGGGAAGCGGGCGTTTTTATCAGGCATCAAAAACGGTCAGTGTGGCGCAGAGGCTGTCAGCCCGCCATCCGTATCTGCGTGATGAGGTGGTTGACGCGCTGATCGCCAGGATCACGTAGGGCTGAAGGTGTTATCGCGATCAGAATCGCGTCAGGTCTGAGGCCAGTTTGAGTACGCCGGAACGGCAACGGCCGCATCCATGCGGGCCTCGGCACGCGACGTCCTGTCGCGTGACGTCCGGCTTACCTCAAACTGGCCCCATCCCCGTAAAAACGGTGCTCGCTGTTGGTTTAAAAACGGCGATCTCCCGCGTAGGGGGTGACCCTTTGTTACGGCCACCCCGATACCGGGATTACTGCGGTGGACGTACCAGGATTTTCACCTGATTTTTCTCTTTCACCAGCGCTTCAAACCCTTCGGTCACCAGGTCGTCCAGCTCAATACGCTTGGTCACCAGTTTCTCCGCCTGGAAGTAGCCCTGAGTCATCAGCTCCATCACCGCCGGGAAGATATGGCGGTAAGCGATGATGCCTTTAACGTTACGCTCGGCCAGCACCACTTTGTTCGGGTGGAATGACGCTTCACCTTCCCAGATAGACACAATGATGGTTTCGCCTTCGTAGCGGGTGCTGTCGATACACTGCTTGAGCACCACCGGCACGCCGGTCACTTCGAACGACACATCCACGCCGCCTTTGCTCAGTTCACGAATGGTGGCCACCGCATCCTGCTTGCTCGGATCAATCACCACGTTAGCACCCAACTCACGCGCTTTCTCGCCACGCTGCGGCGACAGTTCTACCACGTAAATCTCAGAGGCACCCGCAGCACGCAGCGCTTCAATCACCAGCAACCCGATAGGACCAGCGCCGAATACTGCCGCTTTGTCCCCGGCTTTCAGCTTGCTCATACGCACCGCGTGCAGCGCCACGGCGGCAGGTTCCACCAACGCACCCTGCTCGTAAGAGAGGCCATCTGGCATACGGTGCACCATGTGTTCGTCTACGGTAGTGAAGGAAGAGAAACCACCACCGCCGCCAGACAGACCGTGGAAGCCCAGGTCGCCACACAGGTTGTACTTGCCTTCGCGGCAGGCTTCGCATTCACGACAGGCGAGGATCGGCTCGACAACCACGCGGTCACCGATTTTGAATTTGCTGACGCCCGTACCCACGGCAACAACTTCGCCAGAGAACTCGTGGCCCATCACAATCGGTGCGATGTCGTGGCTGATTTTATGCGGTTTATCGACCGGAACAAAGATCGGCCCGGCGAGGTATTCATGCAGGTCGCTGCCGCAGATCCCGGTCCATGCTACTTTGATTTTTACCTTGCCCGCAGAAACCTGGGGTTCTTCGATATCGTCAATACGGATGTCATGCGCTTTATACCAACGTGCTGCTTTCATCTTCTTTTCCCTTGAGATTGGTCAACATCCTGTCCATTGCCACTACTGCGGCCGGACCAGGAACTCAAGGCTGCATAGTGCTAAAAGCGTGCCAGGAATTGGAGTTTTGGGTAAGTTGTTGATTTAGTTAGGGAGTAGGGTGGGGAGGGCGGTGGGAGGGGAGGGGATAGGTGCGGGGATGTGACAGGTGTAACGGGGTGCGGGTGTAACAGGGTGGGAGGCTGATTATTTTGGTAGGTTGTTGAAGGGGCTGCTGTGTGCCAGAAGCGGTCCTTTAAAATTTAAGTCGAAACAGGATGCACATTCAACTTAATAAGTTAAAATAGCCTTACGTGGCAACGCCAATTTTATCTTTTGAC
>NZ_JABANZ010000017.1:0-66575 GCF_013074405.1 Erwinia sp. JH02 | reverse complement strand
TTCCCGGCTTCGCGAGGCTGAGATAACTGATATCTGGTCCGGCAGCATCGGTCGACGTAATTATCCTTCGCGAATTATATTTAAACTCAAGCTAAGCGGTTTCGAACAGGAAAGCGCCGATCTTGAGGACAATCTCTTTCTCTGAATGGTAATGCACTGTAAAAAGACTGTAGATACCAGAAAATAAAGGCCGCATATGCGGCCTTTATTCTATTTGCTTACCGGAAACGTCACGGCGTAGGGGCGCAGTGTATCGTCAACGGCTGACACCAGCGCGGTCGCGACTTCGCTTAGCGTTGCCGTAGGACCGAGACGCGGATCGCTCACGGTATAGCAGTGCAGCGAGCAGATTTCTTCAGTAAAGCGGAAACCCATGCCCAGCGCGTTGTTCGGGTAAATGAAGGGTACGCCGTAGCCAGGATCGGGAGACAGCAGGTTACCGTTACAGTAAGGCAGCGCAAACTGCCCGAAAACGTTTTCTGGCAGAGGACGGGTGTTTTCAGTGCGCAGCGTCATCAGAACGTGGCTGAATCCTGGCTGCGATCCTTCGGCCTGCAGAATCTGTACGCGGGCGTAAACGCCTTCTGCACCGGCCTCGCTGAGCGCGTTGGCGGGTTGCAGACCCTGTGCGCTTCTCAGCTGGTTGATCTGCTGGTAGTAATCCTGACGCTGATACCACTGGCCCCAGAAGCGCGCAAATCCGGCCCAGAATGCTTCTATCGTGTGCTCGTCGCGGCCCGCAACTTCGCTGAACAGGGCAAGGTGCATTGATGTGCCGCCCGTAATCTGTATGCCTTTAGGCAGGCACTGGGCGGCGCGCATGCGGATGAACTGCGCATTTCGCAGCAGGATGCGGGTCAGATCGTCCTCGTTACTGATACTCAGCAGCTCCCGGTACACGGCTTCAAACTGCGGGGCCAGCGGTACGGCTGACCATACCGGAGTCAAAGTTCCGCCTAAATACTGCACGACGTCCAGGTCGAGTGAATTTACGAGAGGGCTCTTCATGCAGAAGACGTGAATCTGGCTGCTCATTGGCCCGTTGACCATCTCGCGCAGCAGTACTGACTGGTTCACCTTGCGCGCTTGTGAAACGTCTTTCAGCGCCTGGCTGACCGGGGCCAGGATCCCCTTGACGGAGACAGAGACTGTTTCTGGTGCGTCGTTCGAATCATTGTGCGTGGTTAAAGACATCGGGAGTACCTCGGTGGAGTATAGTTATTTTATCCGACATTGCCATTCAAATCGTCGTTGGTAATACAATAGTTCATATGTCTTACCTTTGGCAATGGCGTCAGTAAAATTCCTGATGGTATTTTTTCATTGTCAGTTTTTCCCCGCAGATCCGAAAAAGGATATAACCGGATCTCAGTTACGAGTTGGCTTTGCAAGGCATCGAAGGTCAGATTGTGACACCTTGGATTTTTTCCAGGCGTACCATACTTAATCCTGAAAACAGTGATGTTAGGTTCCGCTAAGTCAGCCCGGGTTTATGTACGGTTAAAATACCCCGGGCACAGTTCCAGCAACGGAAATGGCTTCGCTGAGGTGAAGCATTACTTTATTCTCCTTCGCTTAAGCAGAGAAAGTGTTGTGGATATTGGCTTTTTTGGCTAAATTTCCCGCATGAAATCGAAAAAATCTTTCCTGTAGATACGATTTTCCGACGATGGACACACACCCAGGCAATTGCTTTCCAACAATGCAGGCGGTCGAGGCCTGGATTTGTCCGTGACCACATTGCTTCCATCCGGGTATGCAATCGCAAGTGTGTACGCGAATGGCTGACCAATCTACTCGCAACAGCACCGACCTGAACAGGATTGACCTCTGGATGACTACCTTGCCCGGGGGATGCGACGGCGGTCTAGGTGGTCAGCTACCCGATAGCTGTCGTGCGTGCAGTGCTTGACCAGGTAAACAAGGGGCCGTGATGAGTAAAGGATTTGTGTTAATTGTACTGTCAGTGCTGTTACTTTCGGGCTGTATCGCGGCAGGAGGATCGGACAAGAGCAGCCCAGGGCTACACGCTGCACGCTATGCAAGTGGCGTGATGGATGCTATGCCGTCACGGTTCGGCTTCAGCCGTAAGGAAATCTACAACAAGATATTGCCTTTTATGACAGAGAGTTACCAGAATGGCAGGCAAGATCGCGAAGCTGGGGTGAGTGAAGCTGTAGCTGAAAAACGCAGGGGATGGTATTACAGCGATGAGTTCCTCAGGGGCCCGAACGAATACACTGGCGCCGACCTGGCTGATCAAAGCCGGGCGCAAAGTATCGGGTACAGATTGAAGGATCTGCTGGCCCGCGAAGCCTCGGCAGCTTACTGGGACGGATACACGGGACGATGATGATTATAGGCTTATTTCGGCACTAAATCAGTTGCACACGTGGCATGATAGAGTTTATTACCCGTCAGGAATGGGCGGAAATTCGTTGGAGAGAGAAAGGAAATATAAAGGTTATGTTTCGAAGGGAATCAATAGAAAATCATAAAATGAAATGGCGTGGCAGAGTTATTTTATTACCCGGCATACCACCTTGGTTAGTTGGCGCTCTGTGTGTTTCCTTTTTACTAATGTTCTTATTCTTTGTAATCGAAGGGACTTACACACGTAGAGTTAATGTTAGTGGGGAAATTACCACATGGCCTCGGGCAGCGAATGTCTATTCTGCAGTACAGGGCGTCGTTGTTAATAAATTCGTCACTGAGGGACAAAGGATTAAAAAAGGCGACCCTATATACCAGATTGATGTTAGCAAAAGCACACTCAACGGTGTTGTCAGTGAAAATCAGCGTCGTGACATTGAAAGCCAGTTGATTAAGATATCCAATATTACATCTCGCCTGGAAGACAATAAGAGAACCACATTGAAGATGTTGGAAGAACAAAGGAATCAATACACTGAAGCTTTAAAGCGATCGACGAGTATTATACACCGTGCCGAAGAAGGCATCAGGATAATGAAAAATAACATGGATAATTATCGCCATTATCAGTCACAGGGCCTTATCAACAAGGATCAGCTTACCAATCAGACTGCGTTATATTATCAACAGCAGAATAGCTTACTGAATTTGAGTAGTCAGAATGAACAAAATTCCTTACAAATAACCAGTCTGGAAAGTCAAATCCAGACGCAGGCAGCAGAATTTGATAACCGTATTTATCAGATGGAACTACAGAGTTACGAACTGCAAAAAGAACTGGTCAATAACGATATGAGTGGGGAAATTATCGTCCGTGCTTTGTCTGAAGGGATAGTAGATTCATTAAGCGTCACTGTTGGTCAAATGGTCAATGCAGGAGATAGTCTGCTGCAAATTACTCCGGAAAAAATAAAAACGTATTATCTTGTTATTTGGGTACCAAATGATGCAGTCCCTTACCTGACTGTCGGCGACAAGGTTAACGTGCGCTATGAAGCTTTCCCGGCAGAGAAATTTGGACAGTTTTCCGCCAGGGTAACACTCATATCCAAAACGCCTGCTTCACCTCAGGAAATGCTCACCTATCAGGGCGCACCTAAAAACGGGCAGGGTATTTCCATTCCTTATTACAAAGTTATGATCACGCCTGAACGGCAATATATTAGTTACAACGAAAAAAACATGTCGCTGGAGAACGGGATGAAGGCACAAAGCACGCTGTTTCTGGAAAAGAGAAAAATATATCAATGGATGCTCTCGCCTTTCTACGACATGAAAAATAGCGCAACAGGACCGGTGAATGAAAAATAAAACGCCGTTCAAAGCCATGTTGGGCAAACTGGATATTCACCTGCGCCAACGCGTCCCGATGGTGCACCAGACCGAATCGTCAGAATGTGGTTTAGCCTGCCTCGCCATGGTGTGTGGCCATTACGGAAAAAGCATTGACCTGATTTCCTTACGTCGTCAGTTCAACCTGTCCGCCAGGGGTTCTACATTGGCCGGGATCAAGGCGATCGGCAGTCTGCTGGGGATGGAAACTCGGGCATTGTCACTTGACTTGGACGAGCTCGGGGCGTTGAAAACACCCTGTATCCTCCACTGGGACTTTAATCACTTTGTGGTGCTGGTCAGCGTCAGGGGAAACCGTTTTGTGCTTCATGATCCGGCACGAGGCCGCAGAACGGTCGGGCAGGCAGAGATGTCGCAATACTTCACCGGCGTAGCACTTGAGGTTTGGCCAGGCAGTCAGTTTACAGCCGGGACGGTGAGAGACAAAGTCAATCTGCGAGCGCTGATCCGCAGCATACACGGCATCAAGGGAACGCTATCCAAGATTTTTTGTCTGTCACTGGTGATCGAGACAATCAACCTGGTGATGCCCGTTGGCACTCAGTTGGTGATGGACCATGCGATCCCCGCCGCAGATCATGGCCTGTTGACACTCATATGTGCAGGACTGATGTTTTTTATCCTTCTGCGAGCCGCTGTCAGCATGGTCCGCGCATGGTCATCACTGGTGATGGCCACGCTGATCAACGTACAGTGGCAGTCTGGGTTGTTCCGCCATCTGCTTGGGTTACCGCTGGGTTATTTTGAACGGCGAAAACTGGGCGATATTCAGTCCCGTTTTGGCTCGCTGGACACGTTACGTACCACGTTCACGACCAGTGTCGTCGGAGCCACTATGGACAGCATCATGGTCATAGGCGTACTGGTAATGCTGGTCCTGTACGGTGGCTGGCTGACCTGGGTCGTGCTGGTTTTTACCACGGTATACGTGCTGCTGCGTCTGCTGACTTACAGTTATTATCGCCAACTGTCGGAGGAGGCGTTGGTCAGGGGGGCTCGCGCCAGCTCATATTTCATGGAGACCCTGTATGGAATAGCAACAGTCAAAATGCAGGGTATGAGTGAACGCCGGGGAACCCACTGGCTTAATCTGAAAATTGATGCCATCAATACCGGCATTAAAGTTACCAAGATGGACATGCTTTTCGGCGGGGTCAATACGTTGGTCGCGGCCTGTGACCAGGTGGCCATCCTGTGGCTGGGGACCAGCCTGGTGATCGATAACCAGATGACCATCGGGATGTTTGTGGCCTTTGGAGCATTTCGCGGACAGTTCTCCGACCGTGTGGGCTCGCTGACCAGTTTTTTGCTTCAGCTGCGCATGATGAGCCTTCATAACGAACGTATCTCCGACATTGCGCTAAACACACGCGTAGCAGAAAAACCTGATGTGGAAATAGTGGCAAATATGCGCCCAGTGGCACTGGAAACCCGCGACTTGTGTTACCGGTACGACAGCCAATCTGCGCCCGTATTCAGCAACCTGAGCATCCGGATAGCGCCCGGTGAGAGTGTCGCCATCACTGGGGCATCCGGTTCAGGAAAAACCACCTTCATGAAAGTTCTGTGCGGGTTGTTTGAACCTGAATCCGGCAAGGTGATGGTGGAAGGTATGGATATCCGACAGCTGGGCGTGAATAACTATCATAAGATGATTGCCTGCGTAATGCAGGACGACCGCCTGTTCTCCGGCTCTGTACGTGAGAACATCTGCGGCTTCACGGAGAATATGGATGATAACTGGATGGAACAATGTGCCAGGGCAAGCTTTATCCATGATGCTATCATGAAAATGCCGATGGGTTATGAAACCCTGATAGGAGAGCTGGGAGAAGGACTTTCTGGGGGGCAGAAACAACGTCTTTTTATTGCACGGGCGCTGTACAGAAAACCTTGTATCCTGTTCATGGACGAAGCGACCAGTGCACTTGATAATAAAAGTGAAAACTACGTTAATTTAGCAATAAAAAAACTTAATGTTACAAGGGTTGTAATTGCACACAGGGAAACCACATTACGACATGTGGAAAGGGTTATTAATTTAGATGATTACAAAACGCAAGGCTTCGAATGTTTATGATATACAAAGGGTGAATTTATATGAAAAGTCATGGTCTCTAATTACAGTACCATGACTTTAAATATATACTACATGCCAGGACATGCCATTGGATTGCCCATCACAAAGTCTTTATCGTAATAACACTGTGAACTCATTCCACTGCCGTTCCAGCTTGGACCAATCATAGCATCCACGGGAACATTCACCGGCCCATGATTAATGGCTCCATGAATAACACTTGAGGCTGCACCAAGTCCACCTCCAACCCAAGGCGCAAGCGGTGTCGTTGCTGCTCCCAATGCGGTATCAATAGCAATGTCCTTGAGAATCTGCGCATTTTCCGGGTCAATTGACGGACCATCACCACCAGAAACCAAGTTCAATTCACATGAGGTTAACTCTTTCATAATCAATCCCTTAACTTAATGTTTTTAGTGAACACCCACAAAGCGACCATGTTTAATAAAAAAATTACAACAGCTCCAGTTAAAAAATAGCTATCAATATTAATTACGGGTCTGTTATTGATAAAACTGTGAGAGAAGTTATAGATAAGAATGGCTGACGCCGAAACAATAAATGAGGTCGTGGCTTTCATTACAAGGTTTTTATTGTTCAGATAACTACTCAGAGACCAGATTACCAGAACACTCAATACTGCAGGGACAATATATATGCTGAATGTCATTTTCTACCCACCCGTTAAAATTTTGTTTACTGGTTCAGGTTTTATTATTTGCAATATAAGCTTCCAGCCATAAATATTTCAACACTGAATTTAGGTGATTTATTTATAAATTGTACAAACCTGTATTTTATTTTTCATATATTATGACAAATTGTCAGTCTGTGCAAGTTTTGTTCTTTTTCGGGCTTTTATTGGTTTCAGCTATCGATTAGTGCAGCCTTCACAAGCTTATCAATCATCTCATTTCCAGATCCGAAAACTCCCAGTTCCGGATCCGGCGGATTCAGCACGCTTTTTCTCCGCATGATGAGCATGTTAAATGAATATATCTCTCTGTTAATGATGATATTTATTTTCATCTTACCCCGCCCGCGCCCTTCAGCGCGGGCGGGCCACACGCGGCTGGGTGCCGCGTTTTATCCGTGATATACTTCCGTAAACTTCTCTCAATGGAAAAAGTCGGATCCAGTGGGGAGGCTGATACGGTAATTGCCATCGGTGGCTATGTGGCTGCTTATTATTACGTCTGGCATGGTGCCGGCAGGGAAAGTCATCCGCAGTGACGGCCAGGGCCGTAACAGTGCATGATGATTTCAGGGCGGGATTATTTGCACCGGATTTAATCAGGAGAGCATGATGGGTATGTTTGACACGGTCACGTTCCGCTACCGGATGCCGGACGGCGAAACAGAATCTGAATACCAGACCAAAGAACTGGACTGCGAATGTGATGATTATGAGATCTCAGCCGAAGGACGACTGCTGAAATGGCAGTCAGATGTCGGGGGATATGCAGATACGAATTTTGAGGGGGCGTTTACCATGACCGCCAATGAAGGGTATCGCCTGTACTTTGAGCAGGGGACGCTGGCGTGGATTGAGGTGTACTCGCAGGGTGACAGGCGCTGGCCGTTTGAGCCGGCGCAGGCTGCTGCCCTCTGTTATTTACGTGACCGTCAGTGTGAAAAGAATAAGGAAAGAAAATGACCTTCGATAAATTGTGCAATCTTGTCATCGTTGTTGCCCTGTCGGTGGCCGGGACCAACCTGTACTGGTTCATCCAGTACCGGAGCGAGATCGGTAGCGCGCGCTGTGACTTTGAGATGGTGCTCAGTAACGGCCAGCTGACGGCCGTCACCGGGACCGACGATCGTCCCGCAGGCCTGTTTTCCGGCACGATGGATGGCCGGATACTGCTTACCCCGCAAACCGGCGGGGCGTCCGACGTGACGGCGTGCGTGGCCGGAAAAATCAAAGCCCGGCCGCTGCGCATTCTTTCCGCAGGCGGGAACGACCAGCATGACTGACGGGATTTCTCACGCGGTAACGTACGTCACCGTGGACGGGTTTGATTCTGACGGGCTGACGTCCCAGCCAGGTAAGCACTGATGCCGGAAGCGGCGATAGCTGACGGCGTGGCGGCAGCTGTATCGCACCCGTTGACCGTTCAGGTCATTTATCAGGGCCCGGGGATATGGGGAAACGTGGCCACCCGTCTGATCACCGCCGGAGCAGCGATTGGAGTGGTGAGGTTAACGCATTGTTAATGCTGCAGCGTCACAGCTGAATGTAGAGAAATACTGTTTATTTGCAGATTAAGGAGAATAGGAATGGCTGATGCACCTGCATGGGTTAACTTTGGCACCTCTGCACTCGGTGGAGCACTGGCGATTGCTGGCGGAGTAGTGACGCAATTGCTTATTGCTCGTAAAGAATCAGGCGCGAATGCAAAACGTCTTGCATCTGACAGAGCCTTTATTGGCAGTCAGGCAATTGTTGTCTTGGCTGAGTATCGTGACATTTGCTATGAATTTTCATGTAATCCGGGAGAGGAAAGCAGATTTCTAAACCCCAGGCCTGGTGAACCAGATTTCTCTGAAGTGAAGGGAGACTGGACTTCGCTTGATGGTGAGCTGCTTTTACGGGTTCACCGCCTCCCTTTACTGCGTAGGCAGTATGGAAGGGAGCTAGACGAGGTGCTTGAGAAGCTGAGTGACGTTGAGTACCTGCCTAGTGCCACAACACGGTTCCGGAAACTATCTGACGAGTGCGATGCGCTAATTGATCTACTGATGCTCAAGTGCAATCTACCATCGCCCTGGAAACTGGATGAGGCGGAGTAATGTTATGACAGATCTCATTAGCTATGGGCAGCCAGCGCCTGCGATACCGTCTTTTCCGGTCGCTATTGACTACCCCGCCGCGCTCGCGCTGCGCCAGATGGCCGCGCTCATTGACGATCTGCCTAAGTACCTGCTGGCGCCGGAGGTCAGCGCACTGCTTCACTACGTGCCAGATCTGCACCGCAAGATGCTGTTCACCACGCTGTGGAACACCGGCGCGCGCATTAACGAGGCGCTGGCGCTGACGCGGGGGGATTTCAGCCTGGCACCGCCCTACCCCTACGTGCAGCTGGCCACCCTGAAACAGCGTGGAGAAAAGGCCGCCCGGGGGCCGGGACGTGCTTCAGTACCGCACCGGCTGGTACCGCTATCAGATCTGCAGTACGTGGCCCAGCTGGAGATGATGGTGGCCACGCTAAAAATTCCCCTCGAACGGCGCAACCCGGAAACGGGGCGCGCGGAACGGGTTCGGCTCTGGAGCATTACTGATCGCACGGTCCGCACCTGGCTGAACGAGGCTGTTGACGCTGCCGCTGATGACGGGGTTACGTTCTCGGTACCGGTGACGCCGCACACGTTCCGCCACAGCTACGCCATGCACATGCTGTACGCCGGCATTCCGTTGAAGGCGCTGCAGAGCCTGATGGGGCACAAAAGCATGAAGTCCACGGAGGTTTACACGAAGGTGTTTGCACTGGACGTGGCCGCACGGCACCGGGTTCAGTTTCACATGGCTGGTCCTGAGGCTGTGGCCATGCTGAAAGATATCAAGAAGTGAGTTCTTACTGATTAATTATGATATGCAATGGTGCTGAAAAGCAGTAAGCCCCTTTATCAGAATTTCATCGGAGTTACCGGGATTATTCAGGGGCATTTAAATAATTACTTTTTCGAAGGAGAGGGGATACATAACCCCTGGTATCTATAGTTTTCAACCCCATTATTCATTATATATACGTCTGACAGTGCTTGTTTGCACTCATCAAGAGATGCATATCCTTCCATTTTCTGAGAAGTTATCGTATTAGCCTGCGTGTAGTTTCCTATCGATATTAACAGTATTAGCGTATACACGTTTACCTCACTATTATTAATTAACACTTATTAAGTAATACTTCATAAGTGTTAAGTGTTAAGTGTTAAGTGTTAAGTGTTAAGATACTTTTCCATAGCGGCCCTAACAAGAGCACTAACATTCTTTGGGTCAATACCGTTACGCTTGTTTCTGAGTGCTATATCTTCACACTGCCTTAGCAGGGACTCAGGCAACGATATGGTTGTTCTGGTTAGTTTTTCTTGGGGTTCAGGCAGCTTCTTTTCGTCACCATAAGGTTTATCAGCCAGAATGCTGGCCAGTCTGTCAGCCTGATCTTCTGATACGTCTGCTACCGCTCGTGTAACTTTGTTTTTTTGGCTGGGTTTTTTTAGCATCCGAACACCTCGTTGAGCAGTGAAACCACTTCCCCCTTAGCCTTCTGGTTATCCGTTTCCAGTACGGACATTCCCTGAGACATCACATCCCGGTACACCTTGCGGTAGCATCCAACGGCCTCAAGAGGTGTCAGGGTCTCAAACTCTTTAACGTACTCAAGGAATTCATGACGCTCATTCCCCTGCAGTAGAGGGTTTGTCGTTGCCATCGTCTGGTAACAAAATACCTTCAGATCTGGATTCAGATCGCGTATGGATTCGATTTGCTGCCGCAGCTCTTCCATCGTATCGAGGTCAAGCTGGGAGCACTGGTGTGGGGCTATAATCTGGTGGGCTACGGCTCCGCCAGTGATCAGTTCTCTGCTGTTACGTCCGGCCACATCAACAATAACGTGGTCATATTTTTCATTCAGGCTGCGTAACGTTGAGGAGATGTTGTCACGTTTTTCAATCAGCGTAATACGCGGAGACAACTCTGATTCTTCCCTTTCTGCATACCACCGTGAGGCTGAACGCTGTGCATCTGCATCGACGAGACACACATCTTCGCCTCTTAAGGCGAGTCCAATTGCCACATTAATCGCTGTGGTGGTTTTTGCTGCGCCACCTTTGTTACATCCAATAATTGTAATCATATCAGCACCATTGTCTGTTGTTGAGCTGCCACCAGGGGATACCTCAGTTGACATAAATCATACTTCATTTTTCATAAGTGGCAAATAATATTTATGAAGTATGAAGTATGAAGTATGAAGTATGAAGTATGAAAGAATAAATAATACGAGTGATGTATGATGTATGATGTATCAGATATAACTAATGAGTCGCATAGCAGGAAGTCGATAGGGTGGTATCTATCACATTTTCGCCACAGGAATGTCCTTCCACCGAGTTGTCCATGCCGGCGACAGCATCTCACGTTTCATCTGCCACTCTGGCGCCGTTCCCTGACCGGCAAACCACAGCTTACCCAGCCCTGAATTGTTCACCTTATCGAGCACGGTCATCAGCTGTGCGCTGGCAGGGCGTGGGGGAGTTTCATCGAAAAGCCCCAACTGGGCCACTGAGCCTGAGCTGAAATCACCGAGCATAACCCCTGCTTTAGCATAGCGATGGCCGTCGCGCCAGATGCGCTCAAGGCAGCGCATGGCCACGGCAATAACGTCGCGGGTATCCTGCGTGGCCACCGTCAGTTTTTCACCCGCCACGTTGCCGTAGTAAGGCTCGCCCTGTGCAAACGGGGAGGTCTTGATGAATGCAGAGACGTGCCGGCAGTATTGTCCTTCCTGACGCAACTTTTCCGCTGCTCTCTGTGCGTGGGTGCATACCGCCTGTCGCATGCTCTCAAGCGCGGTGATGCGTTGGCCAAAGCTCCGGCTGCATACGATCTGCTGCTTAGTTGGGGGGACCTCTTCCAGAGCTATGCAGGATTCGCCAGCGAGTTCCCGCACTGTACGTTCGAGCACGACGCTGAAGTTCTTTCTGATAAACGCGGTATTGCTGCGTGCAAGGTCTAGCGCCGTGACGATCCCCATCGCATTTAGCTGCTTACTGAGTTTTCGTCCTACTCCCCAGACTTCCTCCACCGGCTGACGTGCCAGCAGCTTCTCGGTTCGCTGCGGATTATCAGCCGTCAGCGCCAGGACACCACCAAACTGTGGCCACTCCTTGCTTGCCCATTGTGCTGATTTTGCTAGGGTTTTTGTGATTCCCATGCCCACGCCTACGGTCAGGCCGGTGACTGACTTAACCCGTTCACGTACACGCCTGCCGTAGTCTTCAAAAGGCTCAGTGCGGTCAATACCTTTTATGTCCAGGAATGACTCGTCAATCGAGTAGATCTCAGTGGCAGGCGCCATTTCCTCCAGCACTGTGGAGACCCTGACCGACATGTCGTGGTACAGCGAATAATTTGAAGAAAAGACGTTGAGGCGCACCGGGAACTGGCGGGATTTTATCTGAAACCAGGGTTCTCCCATGCGTATACCCAGGGCCTTACTTTCGGGGCTGCGTGCGATAACACAGCCATCATTGTTCGAAACGACGATCACGGGCTGATTTTTTAGATCCGGGCGGAATACCTTCTCGCAGGAAGCGTAAAAGCTATTCACGTCGACGAGTGCAAACATGATTTATCCCCGCGTGGCGTGCAGAAACCAGGTCACCACGCCGAAGATTTCCAGCGAGTCCGGATCAGGGTAAATCGTGGGAAAAGAGGGATTCATTGGTTGAAGTGCAAGGCTGGGGCGCAGCTGCAGCACCTTAACAGTGAACTCTCCGTCCACGGCTGAGATAATTATATCCCCGTGACCGGGTTTTTCTGATTTATCTACGACGAGGAGGTCTCCGTCTTTGATCCCGGCATCCGTCATGCTGTGCCCGGAAGCCCTGATGAAGTACGTAGCGCTCCGGTGACGTATGCAGAGGTCGTTCAGATCCAGCATCTCTTCAACATAATCCTGGGCTGGACTCGGAAAGCCGGCGGGCACCCGCTCCAGAAACAGAGGAAGCGGCATGTGGATTAATGTTGTAGATACCGCAGACATCCGGGAACGGTTCATGGAAAACACCTTATTTATACTGTTTATATATACAGTATAAATATAATCCCGATCGACAGTCTCTACAACAAGGCTGTCGGTAACTTACAAATCGTTCCTGAAAATCTTCAAGATATCTCTACAGTGACTCAATAAGATATCAAATATATCTCATATTTATCTCGTAATGTGTTTATAGTTTTCTCCAATGCCGTTAGTATTCTTATTGTTCTCGTATTTATCCCTTTTTTATCTCCCTTACGGTTCTCAAAAATCCCCTTCAGGGGTAAGGTATGCCAGATGAAAATTTTTATGGATGACGGTTCCACTAACATCAAGATGAAATGGGAAGCGGACGGTGAGATCAGACAGATGATCAGCCCGAACAGTTTTAAGCAGCAGTGGTCAGTGCCTTTCGGAGCGCAGCCGGTGTTCAACTACACCATGAATGGCGAGCAGTATTCGTTTGACCCTGTCGCTTCAGATGCGGTGGTAACAACAAACATCGCGTGGCAGTACAGTGATGTGAACGTTGTTGCGGTACATCACGCACTGCTGCAGACGGGAATGGAGCCCTGTGAGGTAGACATCATCGTCACCCTGCCGCTGGATGAATATTATGACCGGAACAATCAGCCGGACACTGCGGCTATCAGGCGTAAAGAACAGAGTCTGCTGAGGCCGGTAATACTGAACGGAGGGCGTACCTTCACGGTCCGGAGCGTGACCGTCATGCCTGAATCCATCCCGGCCGGATTCAACGTTCTGAAGGCGATGGATCCACTGGAATCTCTTCTGATAGTAGACCTCGGAGGGACCACGCTGGATATTTCACAGGTCACCGGACGTATGTCAGGAATAACGCGCATTTACGGGGACTCATCGGTGGGCGTTTCACTGATGACATCAGCCGTTCGTGATGCGCTCCGCATGGCCAGAACGCAGGGCAGCAGCTATCTTGCTGATGACATTATCATTCATCGCAGTGACGACAGTTATCTGGCAGCACGCATCAACGACACGACGCGCCTGCCGGACGTAAAAAGTACGCTGACTGAATCTGAAAACAGACTGACTAAACGGGTTCTGAACGCGGTCAGTTCATTTGAGGGATATACGCACGTCATGGTTATCGGCGGAGGGGCTGAAATCGTGGCAGGGGCAGTCCGTGAGCACTGTGGCATTCGGCCGGAGCGCTTCTTTAAAACAGATTCACCCCAGTTTGACCTCGTCAACGGTATGTTTGAAATCGGATAACAGAAATGGATACGCGAAGAAAAATACAGTTTTACCTGAACCCGGAAACAAACCAGGCGGACCACTGCGTGGATAAGGTGCTGGACAATACGCCGCAGGGTGACAGGGGCAGGCTGATGCGTGCAGCAATGCTCAGTGGCTTCGCGCTGCATAAAATTGACCCGCGTATCCCATTCCTGCTCTCAGAGTTGCTGACAGAAAAAACCACGTTCAGCGAAACTCTGCAGGTTATAAAAGCCGTACTTCCGGCGGCTCAGGCGGAAAGGCTGGAGGAGATCCTCCAGACCGTTCCACCGGTTACTACTGCTGAACAACAATCCCGGCAACCCGGCGCAGATGCGGAGACGCGTAATAATGCACGCGGCATGTTTGGGGTTAAGGAGTAAGACTTATGGATGCCATAAGAACGTTTTTTTTACGGATGAGCCGGGCTGACCGGTTGTCTCCTGAGCAGCGAAAGAATATCGGTGAGTATCTGCTGCTTGGTAGCAGCCTGTTTATTGTTCCACTGCTCTTTCTGGATAACCCTGGCATTGTTGTGAAGGTTGTTCTGCAGCTGCTGTGGGCACTGACGATAGCAGCCGGTGCGATGCTGGCTCACGTCCAGAAGAAAAAGCCTGACTGAAAGAGGGAGGAAGAAGAGTGACCGTGCTCCCTGTGACTCTGGTTAACTGACGCTTCCTCGCCCCGACTGTTCGTTCCTCGCTGCGCTGCGGTACGCCTCAGCCTGAGCTGTGGCGAGCGTTGGGGTAATAATTATTTTTACTGAATTAGTAATAATATCAGCATCCTTCCTGGCCTCCACGGTACGGAATTTCCGGTGAAATTCTTTCGCTGGAGGTTCCGTGCCTGCCCGTCCGGCAGGACACAGTGATCTCCGGCTCTTTACAGGCCCGACCGATAAGGGGGGTAGCCGGTGCGTTAATAAATCAAAACAGGACGCGGGTGCCGGGCATCATAGGCATCTTCTTCAGCGAACCGGTTGGCCCATCCTTCAGCGGTAAGCCCGTCCATTCCTTCAGCCGCGTTGGCGTTGCTGGCCTGAACAACATCTTTAATATCTTCCCCGGTAAATGGTGCGCCGGCTGCTATATAGATTTGCCGGACTCTTTCTGCATTGATTTTCACTGGAATACCTCGCGTTGATGGACTGCCTGAAATTACCATCAGGATCATGATTACAAAACACTGGATGAATACACATGTCGCATTTTCAGGCATGTCCAGAGTGGTCAGGTACCACCGCATCAGTTAAATGACGTCGCGTTGCTCCTCTTAAACTGCGCCTGCCGGCGCATCTCCAGTCTGCTTAACCAACAACCATCTGGGCTGTCTGGTAAAAGGAAGTCGCTCCGCTCCGCCGTACCTCGTCGGTTTCCGCGACCGCGCTGGCCGGACCATTGCCGGGGACCAGACGGACGAGTGGCTACAGCCCGCCTGTCATGAGATGTACCGCGTACTCAAAAACGACTCACTCATGGTCAGTTTTTACGGCTGGAACCGGGCAGACCGCTTTATCAGCGCCTGGACCGCCGCCGGCTTTCGCATCGTCGGGCATTTCGTTTTCGCCAAGACCTACGCGTCAAAATCCGCTTACGTCGGCTACACGCACGAATGCGCCTACGTGCTGGCCAAAGGGCGCCCACGCCTGCCGGAAAACCCGCTGCCTGACGTACAGGGCTGGAAGTACACGGGCAACCGGCATCACCCGACAGAGAAGCCGGTCACCAGTCTGCAACCCATGATTGAGTCCTTCACTCACCCGGGCGCCATCATTCTCGACCCGTTTGCCGGATCCGGTTCGACCTGCGTCGCTGCGCTCCAGTCTGGCCGTCGCTATATCGGCATCGAGCTGCTGGAGCAGTACCACCGCGCAGGACAACAGCGCCTGGCTGCGGTGCAGCGCGCGATGATGAAGCCCGCCGCTAACGGCGACTGGCTGCCGGAGGCCGCATGACGAATTACGCCGGGCTGGAACCCCTACGCGAAGACGTGGCGGCGCTGGCAAACGACATATACGAGCTGCTTTCCAGGTTGAAAGCCCTGGAGTCGCCAAAGCACCACTATGCCGAAACAGTCGCGGAGCTGCTTGCCCGCAATGCGTTCTGCCGCATCAGAGACCTGTACATGGAGGCGTACCGCGAGGCGCTTGTCCTGGACGACAGCTTTAAAGACTGACTGAAACGGCCGGGACCGCCCGGCCTGATAATGACAAACGGAGAACAGAGATGTACGGAACCCGAAAAGAAATTAACGACAAGCTGAAACGTGCCTTCACCAACGACGAACCGCTGGCGGTCCTCGTCTGGTCCCGGGAAACGGTGACGGACGTTTTCGATGAGGAGCTGACCGACGCCGAGGTCGGTCACCTTATGTCCCGTATCGGTGCGGTTGCTTTCTACGGCCACGCGGCGGACGGCGTTTCGCGGCACACCCTGAGTGAATGGCTGTTGTTGCACAGAGCGGAAACCCGCACGGTCATGGTGGATGCCGAGCTGCTGAAAAAAATCACCATGACAGCCCGGAACGCGCTGCTGTCGGCCAAGGGGGCCGCATGGGATGCGGGTAAGGATTACACACCTGCCATCCGCGAGGGCCTGGACGATGTGGCGCGCGTGCTGACGATGCTGGCCGCCTGAGCCTGAAAGGGGGATGAACTGCCGGAGACGACGAAACCCGTCGTTTCCGGTTTTTTTTGCAGGGGAACGGCTGGCACCGGCGGCGGTTCGCCGGGTACGAACGGGGGCATCGAACCCCCGCCCGTACCCCAACGCCACGCGGCAATTCCCGGCCGCGCCGGGGCCGCAAAGGTCGCAGGCTAAGCCTGCCTACGGGGGTAAACGGTGCGCCATGAAGCCGCCGTGTCGTGGGGGCTTACGCCGTGCCCGAACCTTAGCCGGGCCGCTGCGATCGCAAGAGTCCGCTTCGCCGCCTCCTCACCCGTTCGCGCCCGTCACGGGCATTCAGCCCGCAACGGCCTTGCGCTGCGGCTTCCGGTGGCGCTCCTGCGCTCTCCGCTTTGCGCCCGTCTCTGGTGTGGTCACGGCGCAAGCCCGCGCCGTATCACATGCCAACACCGGAGATGCTATGAACACACTTACCCCCGCCGCCGTCCAGGTTGATCGCTTCGTCAAAATGCGGTTTCTGCCGATGCTGTTTGCGCACGACTACGTACGTGCTGAACATAACGTATTTCTCTACGCCAGCCGCTTTCTTCATGACTATGACGGCTGTGAGTGGACTTTTGTAACCCTGGAGAACGGCGGGGGGTTCATGCAGCCGGAAGGGGATGATTGGGAGTTCTGCAACCCGGATAATGGCAGGGCGCTGATTCTGTCGGGTGAGGCGGCAGGGATTGTGATCACTGGCCTGGTGCTGAACCACCGCAGCTGGTTTTACGACAGACACGACGAGCCGGACCTGTGTGAATTCTACTGCCAGCGCTTTCGCCAGCTGACGGACTATGCCTCTTCACATCCTGAGTATGACACCATTTTCATCGCACTTAACTGACAGGAACGGGCGGCAGTAGCCGCCCTGGAAGTATCTAAAAATAAAGTTGATTGAGTAAGTACGTTTCAGACGATCTTATGATGACAGGAGTTTAGACTCGTTCTGTTCAGCCCTGAATGATGGCAAATGTCAGATGACTGAACTTAATAGCTCTTTACAAAAACTCAATAATAATTATTATTCTCATCTGGGTTGAGAGTGAAAAGGTTTAAACATGAAAAAATTAAGAACAGTGATAATCGGAGTGGTTATTATAGCAGGTTGTGTGTTCGCATATAATTACTGGTCTATCGGGGAAGGTAGAAAACAAGACATTTTAGCGTGCGGTAATTTGTCGCCTACAAAGGCCGCTGAAGCCGTGATTAATGATGTTATTAATCCGGGAAATAAAATCTTCTCACGTTTTGATTTGGTTCGTAGTGATGTGAATATCCTGACTCCAGAAATACAGATTGAAGAAACGATGGCATACGTTCCTTTTACTTTGCCGAAGAATAAAAATCAGAAATATATTGCCATGCCTAGATGTTCTGTACTGTCTGATGTTGAATACTCTAAAGAGTGAAAAGATGGCCATGAGTATTCATGGCCGTACCAATACTATTTCTTTCCGCTAATATTAACTTTGTGCTCTCCATTTAAATATATGTCATACGGTTTCCCATCAATCACTCGAAGTATATCAGTAAGAAGTTCTCCAACTTTACCTCTACTTGCATCTGCATTTGCATCATAGACATCTTTCGTCCCCCTAATTACGCCATTGAAGTTCCAGGAACCATCAGATTTTACGGTCAGTGTGCCATTGGTTGTGAGTGAAATTCTTCCAAGGTAAGACCATTCCCAATAGCTACTGTTTCGAAAATCATATCCAAAAGGTTGGTTGCTGATATTGAACGTACCAATCTGCCCGGATGACAGGATGTTGTTGATTGGCTTCATATTTGAACCAGTAAGATTGAAGCTGAGTTGGTCAAGCTGAACAGATAAAGGTTCACCGTCGCCGAAGGTATAGTGAAATAAAGCAGCAAGTGGAGCCATAGCCCCATTAGTTAATTTACTCTGTTGAGATGGCTTGAAACTCATCGATGCATAATTAGTACTGCTCTGAAAATAACTATTAGGACTGAAGTTTGCTCTTTGCTCTTCTGCAAATGCAGCCTGACTAAGAACAGTATAAAAAGTCATCTTGGCTTTTTTTCCTTGAAGTGCCTTCAAAATTGTCTCAAGACGTCTGCGTGTTTCAAATCCACTGTTAAACTCTGCGGTTTTTTGCAAAGTTAAGCTAACCTGAAATCCTGCACCTGGAGGGGCCGAAAAACTGAAAGGGTTAGTGTAACCTGCGTTTGAATAATTTGGTGCTACGGCAGTTACTGTCATGGTGTTTGACATTATTAAATCCTCATTTATGAAAGATAACTTGTGAGGTGCTATTGTTATTTGTTAGGTGAAATTTTTCATTAATTTTATTATCTGCCAGGCACTAAAGAACATGTCGAACTAAGAAGCTCTTGCGAATTATTAATGGCTTTGTTTACTTAACTAAAATAAAAAAGAACCAATGCTTATTCTAAGTTGATTGAGCAGTTACTGTATTTCATAAATCATTAATATAACCACAGGAGATGGCACCTCCGGCTCCCCGTCCGTTCCGGCCGGGTCGTCGAGCCCTACTGCGCTAACCGGGCGCGTTGCGCACGGTAAGCTCCGCCGAACCGCCAGAAGCGGCGTTTCGTGCCTGCCGGCTAGGGTCTGATGGAAACAGACAGGTCAACACCCGCAGCCGGCGTTTGCCGGCGCCTCTCACTGGCCACTCCGTGGCCGCTAAAGCCCGGACTGCGTGTCCGCTGTCCGGGGCTGTGCCCTGCTCACCACCGGTGGGTGATATCTCCGTGGTATTTCCGTCGCAGGGAACTGCGCCACACCGTCTCGCTCCTTCTGACAAGGCTGAAATGAACGCCTCCGGCGGCCTTGTCAGCGCTTCCCGGCGCGGCTTTTTCCCTTTCTGCGACGGCGAATACTCACAGAGACATCATTTAACCCACAGAAGGAGAAGCAGCATGTCACAGCAAAACGTCAACGGCGCGACAGCGAAGCCTACAGAAACATCTGCAAAAAAAACGCGCAGCGGAACCAAAAAAGAAACGGCGGCAGTTGAACAGGTACTGGCGCAGGCCACGAGTGAAATGGTCACGCTTTCCCGTTTAGTGGTATCGGCACATCAGGCGCGGCGGCGCGAACATTCAGCCGAACATATCCGGGGGATTGCCGACAGCATCGCCGGGGTGGGGCTGTTACAGAACCTTGTCGGTCACATAATGGAAGACGGTCGTATCGGGGTTGCCGCCGGGGGCGGTCGCCTGCTGGCATTGCAGCTGCTCCAGGGGGAAGGGCGCTGGCAGCCGGACCAGGCTGTACCCGTCCTGATGGTGCCGGAGGATATGGCAAAAGCCGTTTCCCTGACCGAGAACGGGAAGCGCTGTGACATGCACCCTGTTGACCAGATCGCCGGGTTCCGGTCGCTGGCAGAAGACGGCAAGAGCACGGCGCAGATTGCCGACCTGCTGGGCTACAGTACCCGCCACGTCGAACGCTGTCTGAAGCTGGCGGGGCTGGCTCCTTCCCTGCTGTGCCTGCTGTCTGAAGACCATATCCAGCTTGACCACTGTCACGCCCTGGCGCTGGCCAGTACCCACGAACGGCAGGAACAGGTCTGGGAAAATGCCGTCAGCCGCGTCTGCGGCGTGCCGTCCGCATCGCTGATCCGCTCCCTCGTCACCTCCGGTGAGGTGAAAACCACTGACAGCACGCTGTTCAGTTTTACCGGGCTGGACGCGTACACCGCCGAGGGCGGCGAACTGCGCAGCGACCTTTTCAGCGATGCGAACGAAGGCTGGATTGATCCCGTCACGCTTGAACGCGCCGCGCTGAAAAAGCTGGCGGCAGCGGCGGCTGAGATTGCAGATCGCGAAGGCTGGCAGTGGAGTGAAGGACGCCTGTCCCAGGTCAGAACGTATGGCGATGACGCCCGGGCGTATCGTCATTATCCGTTCCCTGAGCGTGTGTTCGCTGTGGCACAGACGGAACGGCTTGCGCAGATTGAAACCCAGATGAAAACCGCCAGCGACGACGAACGCGCCGTGCTGGACGCTGAAATGGTCGCCATCCACGATGCAGGTGAAGCTGCCGCATGGCCGGAGGCTACGCGCGACCTTTGCGGCGTTGTGGTATCCCTCGATCAGGGAGTCATGACCATTCAGCGCGGCATTGCCCGTATCTCAGAAGAAGAGGCGGCGGCCATCGAGGCCCGTCATGCTGCTGCGGTGGCTGCCGTGTCGCGCAAACAGCCGACGGTCGAAGCTGACGATTTCCCGGCAACCCTGGTGAATGCGTTGTCCTGTGAACGTACGCTGGCCGTTCAGGCCGCGCTTTGTACGCAGACCGATATCTCCGTCACGCTGCTGACCTGGCACCTCGCCCGCAGCGTGTTTACTTCGGGATTTGGCGGCACTGACCCGTCATGCGTCAGGCTTAACGACAGCCATTATGCGCTGCGTGAAGGGGCGCTGTCCGGGGAAAGCGGGAAAGCGTACCGTTTTCTGATGGAAGAAAAGGGGCGCTGGCAGGCACGACTGCCGGAGGGATGGAAGCAGGACATGCGCTGGCTGCTGGCCTGGACCCCGGAAGACAGGGCCGCGTTGCTGGGATTCATGGCAGCCCTGGCCGTGGATGGCAGGCAGACGCGTGAGCACGGCCGCACAGGTCGCAGCAACCTCGACGGGCTGGAAACGGTGATGGGGTTCAACCTGTACGACTGGTGGCAGCCGACCGCTGAAAACTATTTCAGCCGTATCGGGAAAGCGCAGATCTGCGCGGCGATGAGAGAAGCGGGACGTTCCGGGAAAGCCAGCGATGCGGAGAAGATGAAAAAGGGCGATGCCGCAGCGCTGGCAGCCGACGAACTGGCCGAACTCCAGTGGCTTCCTGGCTGGATGAAACCCGCCGATGAGAAGAAAAAAAACGCACAGTCCCCGGACAACAGCGCCGGATAACCCACGGGCCGCCCCGCGAGGGGCGGCAGTCAGGAGAGAAGACCATGAGCCAGATTTATTCCCCTATTCCATCCTGTCGTGCGCTGGTTCCCGTGTGCGATGTCCGCCGTGCCGCCCTCGATGCGATTGCCGAAGTGGAAGACAAACGCCGTGACGGAAAGCGCCTGTCCGGGCAGCCGTTTGCCAGGGATTTCTTCCGGCATCTTAGCGGTGAGGGGCGCGCCAGCGGCAGGAGTCTGATGCAGGCAGGGGTGATGTGGGAGCCGCGTAACCGCATGACCAGCATCAGCGACTATGAGTACGCATTCAACGTGCTGCTGCAAAGTCAGGGGCTGCACTATCCGCTCCCCCTGTCCGGGAGCGTGCGCCAGCGCCTGTTCCCTGAGTACAGCTTTTCACAGGCAGATCGTCGAGATAAGAAGGGCGATATTGCCCGTCACACAGCTGCACGGCGGGAAGCCAGCCAGGAAGCGCGGAAGTATCTGCTGTTGCAGGGGCTGGTCGGTCAGGCAGGTGTGGAATTGAACTTCTGTACGCCGGTCAACGTTATTGCATGGTATGCGCGCTGGGAGCGGGAGTTCCCGGAGGAGCTGATCGAAGGGACATTCTGGCGATAGCTAAAGCGGTTCCCTTCACTGCGCCCGCTTCGCAGCCAGGAAGGGATGGGCATTCCTTTATGGTCTGTGATGGCTGATCTGGCAGAAACCAATGACCGGACACCGGGCTGGCTGCACGCGCTGGAGCGCTGGATGGTGCCGAACAAGCTGATGAATGAGGTGCTGGCATGAGCAGGGGACACTATATCACTGAACTGAAAACGGCTCGCAGCCAGCGCCGGAAACTGGTCACGATGCGCGAAAAACTCATCGTGATGGCAGGAGAATGGGACGGGCTTTCCGGGGCGCAGGAAACTGAAACGGAGCGGCTCTTAGAGTCTCTGAATGAGCATCTCAGCCGACTCGATGATGACATTGCCATGTGGAAAAATGGCGGGGAAGGCGAAGGTTATTTTTAAAGGAAGCGCAGGCATAAAGGGAGATAAACCTGGTGTCTTTCGTTGAAGCGGGTATAATCATTTTATACGTTTTTACGTAACTACAGTTAAGGCAAGGGATGCGTAAACCACTCAGTTTTATTGACAGCAGCCTGGATGATTTGAAGGTGTTCCCGGGCGAAATGCAGAGTGAAATCGGTCACCAGTTGGACATGGTACAGCAGGGGCTTGATCCCGATGACTGGAAGCCTTTCCCGACCGTAGGGCCGGGAGTCCGTGAAATTCGCGCGAAGGGAATGGACGGGATATACCGGGCCATGTATGTGGCTAAATTTGAAGAAGCGGTGTACGTGCTGCACTGTTTCCAGAAAAAAACGCAGGCAACAAGCCAGCCTGACGTCCAGCTGGCCCGTAAACGATTTAAAGAACTTGTTCAGGAGCGTAAGCCATGAAAATTCAGACATTTGAAAACGTCTGGGATGCTATCAGCCCGACGAAGGAAGAGGCAGAAAATATGAAGGTACGTTCACAGCTGATTATTGCTCTGAACGGCCTGATCGCAAAGCGTGGCCTGAGTACCACTGAGGCAGCTGAGTTGCTGGGCGTCAGCCAGCCGCGCATTTCCGAGCTGGCGAAGGGCAAAATTCACCTTTTCAGCGTTGATAAGCTGATTACGATGCTGGCTCATGCCGGGATGCATATTGGCACGATTGAAATCAGGGAGTCCGTGGCCGCCTGAACCACCGCATAAAACCTTTCACGAACTGCTGCGCCTCCGGCGCGGCGGTTCATCTTTATAAACTCCATTATGGCTTCCTCCCCCCTCAGATGCGTTAGCGTTTTCCCTGTTATCAAGTGGCCATTCTGCCTGTCATTCCGGTTCTTCTTCATTGTCCCTTTCTGGCTGTGCAGCAGCTGCATAACGTGAATTCAAAACAGTCTGGCCCCCTTCGGCTTCCCGTCCGTTCCGGCCGGGTCGTCGAGCCCTACTGCGCTAACCGGGCGCGTTGCGCACGGTAAGCTCCGCCGAACCGCCAGAAGCGGCGTTTCGTGCCTGACGGCTAGGGTCTGATGGCAACGGCCACGTCAACACCCGCAGCCGGCTGGCGCCGGCGCATTTCACTGGCCGCGCTGCGGCCGCTGAGGGCGCCACGCCGTTCCGTCGTGTCGGGTGTGTTCCTGCTCATCTCACCAGCGGTGTTCCTGTCCCAGTATGTACGCTGCGGAGGGCCTGTCGTAGCACCGCTCCTCTCTCCTGCAAAGGCCGCTCCGTTGCTCCTCGCCCGTTCGCACTCGCCATAAAGACGGCTCGCTTGCGCTGCGGCCTGCGGGCTCCGTCACTGACTCCTCACCCGTTCGCACTCGCCTGAAAAGATGGCTCGCTTGCGCTGCGGCCTGCGGGTCTCCCCTGCACTCGCTCGAGCGCGTTGCTACTTTGCCCTTCGCCGCTCCGTACATACCGAAACATGGATTAACCACCTCAGCAGGAGAAAAAGCATGAACACACAGAACATCAAAACCGCCGCAACCGAAACACCCAAAACATGGGGTAAAGGGCCAGAAATCAAGGGAATCAGCCCGGCACTGGCTGAAAATCTTATGTACCTCAGAACCCTGCGTGAAGGTCGCATGTTGACGCGTGAACGCGATGAGCAGCTTTTCGGGACGCTGACCATTATGGCCGATGCCGTATGCAGTACCGTCACCGACTGGTCGACGGCGCGCCCTGTCATGCCGCTTTCATCCGTACAGGCATGGGCTGAAGCACGGGAAATTGCCCTGACGCTGCACGGGGAGTCGGGCAAGGCGGCATGGAACTACGCCGTCGATTATCTGAGAACCGAGCTGAGTGTCGGTTACGCCATGTTCAGAGCCGATATCGCCTGATCCGCAAACATCCCACGAACCCGGCCCGTCTCCGGTGGGCCAGAAACAGAAGGAACGCAGCATGACACAGAACCAGACCGCAGCAGAAACCCGCACGGAAAAGGTGTTTTTCAGCCCGACGCTGTTTATCGGCTGGCGCGCAGAGCGCGTCAGCGGCAAATGGCGCACCCAATCTGACGGCAGAACGCTGCATGATCTGCGCCGCACGTGGCCGCACGTGGCCGGACATGCAGTTGATCACCCTCAGTGAATATCAGGCGCTGTCTGACGCGCGTCACTGCCCGCCCGTGAAGGAAATCGACGAAGCCCGTTTTACCGACCAGCTGGAGGTGTTGCCCCCGGAAGACTGGCAGTATCCGGGCAAGGGGCAGGGGCAGTCGTTCAAATCCTCAGAGCATTTTCACGGTGACGTGACGGACATTTTCGCCCACGTTCAGGGGCGTTTTTTTGAGTTTCGCGACCGCTGCACGCTGTCACATCAGGACATCGTGGCGCGTATTCAGAAAGAGGTGTTTGACCTGGAGCAGGCGTAAAAAAGGCAGAGCGAAAGCCCTGCCTCATTACGGTCAGCTGCGCTAACAGCTGGCCATTATCAACAACATAATTGGGATGAAACCATGAACATTGCTGAAGCCACAATCATTGCACCAACGGCGGGATATGTAAAGACAGACGTGTCCGCGCCACACGTCCGGGTGATGCACGACAGCATCGCCGCGAAGGATATCAAACCGGAAATCCGCGCCAGAGGCCGCCACGTTGCCCGCTGTTCGCAGAAACGCCGGTCAGTACGCGTCCCCGCGATGCGCGGCAGCGAATGGGGGCAGTTTCTGCGCACCCTCGAATTAACCCGGGCGCTGGCCTGAACCACGGAACGCCGCCCCGCCGGGGCGGCAGTCAGGAGAATGAACATGCAAAACTTAACATCCCGCCAAACCCCCGTCTGTGCCGCGCTGTCCGGCGTCTGTCTGCTTGTGCTGGATAACGATGAGCAGGCGCTGTTTATCAACGGTGATTACATCAGCGAACAGGCTGAGACGCCTGCGCTGTTTGACGTGGCGCGACTGACGGCCAGCGCGATGGGGCTGCCGCTGAAACGCCTGGAACTCCCGGTTCCCGCCGGGGAATGGTGCTGGAGTGACATCACCGGACGCCTGAACAGTGCGGCAGGCACGCTCGACGCCCGGGCGAGGGTGACTGTACTGGAATGCGCGCTGGGAAGTGGCAGGGGCTTTCACTTCTGCGGTCATCCGGTGCTGAGTGGCAGCAACAGCGACCTGTGGTTTCCGCGTAATGAGGGCGAAAGCCTGCACGCAGCCGTTGAGCGGGTGATGGTGATGAACCACCAGGCCAGAAACGTTGCCCGGATGGAGCCAGTGAGCGAACACCCACACGGTGCCGACTGGTCCGTGGTTTATAACGTGACGCTCAACCGGGGCTGAAAGGACGGGCAGGGGATATCCTGCCCGAACCATGAGACTGTCAGTAAGGAATACAAGATGAACGATAAAAATGTGTGCGGCAGCACGGAGCCTGAAAGCGCCCATCCCGGCCGCCTGGTCGATGGCCTGATGGACGTGGTGCATGAGGTAATGAACAGTGGTGATGAAATGACGCAGACGCATTCAGAGCGTCTGATCACGGTTATCGATACCCTGCTCTATTTCTCGCTACAAAAGGGGCTGACGGAGTCGGGTGAGGAAACCGCCACCGCAATTTCTGATCTGCTGGCTGACCTGATGCACCTGGCCCGCCACGTGGGTATTGATGACGCTGAGTTTTCCAGGCTTATCAATACGGCATCGATGCACTTTGAGGCGGAGCTGAACGGCGGAGAAGGCTGAGGAAAGGGCGGTGCTGACGCACCGCTCGTCCTCATAGAATTCAGCCTCTGTCTTCTGGGGTTTCTGATTTACCCGGTGTACTGCCAGTTCCTGTTTCTCCTGCTGCTGCCAGTGTCTCTGTTCCTCTCCGTTTTGCTGCTTTTCATCCCCGGAATTTTCCTGCTGTGCAGCTGCATGGCGTGAATGAAAAACAGTCTGGCCCCCTTCGGCTCCCCGTCCGTTCCGGCCGGGTCGTCAAGCCCTACTCCGCTAACCGGCAAGCCGGTAAGCTCCGCCGAACCGCCAGAAGCGGCGTTTCGTGCCTGACGGCTAGGGTCTGATGGCAACGGCCAGGTCAACCCCCGCAGCCGGCTCACGCCGCCGCTCTCACTGGCCGCGCTGCGGCCGCTAAGGACGCCCCGACGTTTCGCCTGGCGGCGACCCGCCGTGCCGGGTGCGTTCCTGCTCATCTCTCTACCGGTACATCCTGTTCCGCCGGTTCTTTGCGGAGGGCTGGTCGTAGCACCGCCGGTTCGCGCAGAAAGGGGTGAAATGCACGCCGACCAAAAACTTTTTGCCTGGGCCGCAAAAACTTTTCGTCGTCGCCCCTTTATGCACTCTCTTCGGCGTCGCTCCTTTGCCCTTCGCCGCAACGAACTCACCGAAACAGGGTAATGACCTCAGAAAGGAGAACCAGCATGAACACACAGAACGTCAACACCGCCGCTGCCGAATCTACCAAAACACGGTTTAACGGCGACAAAGTACACCGGGCGCTGCGCCGCCCGCTATTTGTGCCCGGCTTGCCGGAGATCAACACGGTCGCCCTGCGTACACAACTGGGTTTCCACATTGAGACGCTGACCGCCCTAAACGTTATTCACGCTGAATATCAGAGCTACCGGCAGGCCCGCGTCAGTGAGCTGGCACTTGAGCTGACGAAACCGGAGGAACGTCTGTTAATCAGCGTTGAAGTCATACACCCGGAGGTGGCAAGCGAACCTGAGACGTTTTCTGTCCGGATCGTTCACGCGGCGAACCGCCTTGACGACGCGTCTGTTGATGCACGCGTCGCTGAATACGAAACAACCAACGTCTGGAAAGCACAGGGGATCGTCACGCCTGACGCTAAGGCGATTTTTAACGGGGAAATGAGCGGGCTGGAACGTTACGGCCGGGAGCAGATGGTGCCGGGATGCAGGGGCAACCCGTTTGGACCGTGGCGTTTTGAGCGCGTGCAGAGCTGACAGGCACTGAGCCGTTTTCTGATAACAATCCTGATAAATTTTCGCGGGGCCGTCAGGCTCCGCCAGTAAAGAGGAATTCACATGACCCGTCTGGCCTCCGCGTTCCGCGCTGCGAACGTCATCCGCAAAAATCGTCCACTGACTGATGATGAACTCCGCCTTCATGTGCCGAGCATCTTCTCCGAAGATAAGCACGAATCACGCAGCGATCGCTATACCTGGATCCCCACTATCAACCTGTTAGACCGCCTGCGCGGTGAAGGTTTCGAGCCGTTCTTTGCCTGTCAGCAGCGCGTGCGTGATGAGGGCCGCACGGGTCATGCCAAGCACATGCTGCGCCTGCGCCGTCACAATGAAATTTCCCGTGATGAAGTGTCAGAAATCATTCTGCTTAACAGCCATGACGGGAGCAGCAGCTACCAGATGATCCCGGGTCAGTTCCGTTTCGTCTGTGCGAACGGCATGGTCTGCGGCGAGACGTTTGGCGAAATTCGTGTTCCACACAAGGGTGACGTGGTCGGGCAGGTCATCGAGGGTGCTTACGAGGTGGTGAAGCGATTTGAAGCCGTTGAGGAGTCACGCGAGGAAATGAAGTGCATTCCGTTGAATGAGGCAGAACGCCGCGCGTTTGCCGAAACCGTTCTCGACTATCGCTATGAGGGGCAGCATGTTCCGGTCAGTCCCGACATGCTGCTGCGCAGTAACCGCCGTGAAGATGAAAAAAACGACCTGTGGACGGTGTACCAGCGGACCCAGGAAAACGTGATCCGGGGTGGCCAGCCAGGGCGAAATGCGAAGGGGGGAAGGGCGCGCACACGGGCAATAAACAGCATCGATGGCGACCTGAAAACGAATCGTTTCCTGTGGTCGCTGGCAGAGAAAATGAAAGAACTGAAGGGCTGATAATATCATGCGGGCCGGAATGAATCCGGCCCGAAAGGAGAGCGCGACGGTGAAAAGGGAAATTAGAAAAATGCTCATCTGCTCGACCGGAAATATTACGCGTGAAGATTCGGAAGTATTCAGAGAACAGTGCCGGGTGCTTGCTGGTAATTCAGAAGGGCGATGGGTGGTTGGTATTTTCTACGGTTTTATTGTGCGGCCTGATGTTATACCCGTTCCGGCGATGACACTCAGAAATGCCGGAGTGTCAGAAAATACGATCCGGCTTCTGACGGAGGGGTGCGAAACTTACGGCGTGGACAGCTTTTGCTTTGATTGCGACGGCGACCCTCTTGAAGGGTGGCCGTTTGAAACCTGGTAGTGGATATTTTAAAGCCGGTCAGTTGACCGGCTTTTTAGTGTCTGCTTGAGAGAGTGTTGGCGTGGATGAAAAAGGTTCTGTATACGGCATTTTATTTTGTGAAATAGCGTATTTACCTGAAATAATTTCACGCGCCAGCAGGACGCGGTAAATGCTGTTAATTTTAGCTGCATAAGATTTTCTTGCTTTCATCTTCGTTTCTTTTGGTCCGGCGTTATATATTCCGACGCTGTCCCAGTTTCGACCGTAGGAGTTGAAGTTCTTAGCAAGTACCCACGCGCCAGCATAGGTGCAAATACAGGGATCGTTTAACAATCTTTCGCGATCAATATTGAATTTCTTCAGTTCTTTATAATGAGAACTGTTCACCTGCATTCCGCAGACATCCTCTGATTTGTCACGATTTGCCCCGTTGATGGCTTTTGCATTGAGCCTTGACTCCTGTATTGATATTGCTGTCAGCAGCAGTGGATCAATACCAAAGTCTTTCCCGGCAGTTGTAAAACACATCTGCGGTGTTGCCTGGCTGGAGAAAGTCGCCGCCAGCGCAAGAAGCGCGAACCATTTCATTTTAATTACCTTCACAGAATGCGCCAGCAGCGCAGGGGAGCGTTCGAGATAAAATACGCCGGGCGGCAAGGGTATGGCAAGAAAAAACGATACAGACGCGCTCTGGTGCGCTCAGGGTACGCGTTAACACGCTGATGAAATAATGAAAATGACAAAGGACGGGGTATTTACACAAGCCGCTTTTTGAATGATTACTTAACCACACCCCACGCAAGATTTTATCTTGCAGTTTTTATATTGTAATTCATATACTTAATGGGTGATTTGCGTGTAATTTAACAAGTGTTAACAAGATAGTGGCCTGATGCCCACACCTGTCAGTGCCGGAGTGTGGCCGTAGCAGTGCCGTCATGTGTGCTGAAGCAGCACCCCAGGCGGCACTGCCACAGTGTGTGGTTTGTGTGTAGTTATATAATATCAGTTGTTTATATTAAACAGTGCCGCATGCACACACCTTGACAGGTGCCGCCATCACACACCTTTTAACGCCATGTAAGATGCTTTTATCAGAGTTTAATATCGTTCAGTGCTGAATCACCACACCTGATTTAACCCACAGGTGCCGCATCCCCACACACGATGATATTGACCTGACAGTGCCGGATTGACACACCCGTAACTTCAGGTAAATAATATTACCACTCTCAACGAAACATGCCGAACTAATAACGCATCACTGACGATGGTTAACTTAACGATTTAATCAACGGGAAGGTGGTTATGTTATCGAGCTTATAAGGTATAAATATGTCCCGCCACAACATCTACTTCAAAGATAAAATCGAGAATGAAATCAGGGAGTACGTTCTGCTTGAACAGCAAAACGGCGCATCGGAGAGCGATGTCAGCTTCTCATCCGCCGTAAATGAACTTGTTGGACTGGGACTGATGCTGAAAAAACACCAGGAAGGGAAAAAGGATTTTGACCTGAAGGGATTTAACCAGGACCTGATGCGGAAAGTTTCCGGGACGAGGGAGGGAATGTCGATCGTTATAGCGATGCTGACAGAAATGTATCTAAAATCCCGGGGTGGTATTGAACCCGGACAGCTTGAAGACATGCTTGACGGTAATCTGACCGCCATGAGCACGGCAGAGGATAAGGCAGAAAGCCGGCATTTCCTGAGCGAGGAATAAATAAAAAAACCGGGCGAAGTCGCCCGGCCATAAGATCACGGATGACCTTTTTTATTTATCAGGCTCACCCTCCCGGGCAAGCGGGTTTTCCGCCAAAGCCACACGCGAACCAATAAACTCATCAAACAGGATGGCCAGCGAGCGCAGCCGCTGAACCTCCTCGTTCTCAGGAAGTTGCTGTTCTGTGAAATAATTAAGCGTCCCAAGCAACCGCTGCACGATTTCCTGATTCATACTCCGGCGGTTAAACCGGGCGCTAATTTCCATATCCTTCTTGAGATTCACCGGAAAACTGCTGCTGAACCGCCTCATTTTTCCGGGAATAAACTCACGCCCGCCCTCAGTAACAGGATTATCACGCGCATACTCCTCGCGAATAACATCCAGACGCGCCTGAATAAACTCGTCAAATAAGCGCGCCAGTGCCAGAAGCCTTTCCCCCTCTTCGGTGCGTATCAGCGGCTTCTTCGGGGTGAAATTCAGCGACTTAACCAGACGCCCGACCACCTCATCATTCATGCTCACGCCGCGCACACGGGCCGCAATACGCAGCTCAAGCAGCAGATTATCAGGTGCCCACAACACCCGGTAACGAACCTCCCCGGGCGTGTATTTACGTGGCCTGCCGCGATTCTCACCCAGCTTCTCTTTTACTTTCATGATATTAGGGTTAACTCCAGAGGGTTTTCTCGCAATGTGAGGAAAGAGCGTACCCCCGTCTGCACTTAAGACAAATCCTAATCAACCCTTAAAAGTGTGACATGTGTCACAGTTTTTTTTTTTTTGACTCATTGTAAAATGTGCTTGCGTTACGTCTGTTTACTTCAACTGACATTTTCCTAACCCAATTAGAGGGATTTTTACAATGAAAGCAGTCCTGTCTGACTCCATTACGGAGGAGGGGGCCGCGGTAGCTTTGCCTGAAGAAAATAAAATTCAGGCAAATAATATCGGCAACCTCTTTTCCCGCTTTAAATTATTTTCACTCCCCCGCTTTAAACACTCCCTGAAAAATTCACCCGGCGCACAGCGAAATCTTATTTATTTCGCCCTGATGCTGACCGTGGTGGTATTTCCGCATTTCGCCGGCGCAGAGGATTTACTGAAAACCCAGAAGGCCGACACGACCGATACGTTCGGTCACGGTTCAACGGTTGAGTACATGCTTTACGTCGCTGAAATCGTCATCTCCGTGGTGGGCTTTATTAAGTCCCGCAACCCGATGGTGTTCACCGGCATGATTATGGTGCTTCTCGCCACCCGCGCCCTGTTCGCGCTGGCGGGCGGCTGACCGTCATGGACAGTGACGCGGCAAAGTACCGGTTCCCGGAAACGCTCAACCAGCAGAAACGGTTCATCGGCCTCCCTCCGGAAGAAGCCTTCGTGCTTTTCGCCTTCGGCATCATCGGTTTTTATATCGACATGCTGATTGTCATGCTCTGCGCCGGCGGAGTGGTCTGGCTGATGCTCCGGCACCTGAAGAAGGGGCAGGGGTCATGGTGGCTGCTGAACCTTCTCTACTGGTACCTGCCGACGGTGCTGTTCCGCGTGCAGTTCAGGCGAGTGCCTGACTCCGCGAACCGGCACTGGATGCAGTAGCGGCTGCGCCACCTCCGGGTGGCGCCTTTATTTATCTGACGGAAGGACATATGAAATATCAGGTCAAAGAAACGCGAAACCGGATGATGGTGGTGACGCTGATGTCGCTCACGTCGTTGCTTGTACTGAGCATCGCCGCAAACTGCATCACCGGCTCGCTGGCGTGGCACTTCTACCGCACGCAGAAAACGGTCACCACGCCCATGATGTTCGACCGCGCCTTCACCTCCACTTCCGCTGAAGGCGACGCGGCGCTCAACAGCATGATGGTGCGCTCCCTCATTAACCTGCGCCTCAGCGTCACGCCGGAAACGGTCGACGGCCAGCACGCCGCGCTGCTGCGCTGGGTGCCGCCAGAAGACCGTCCTGAAATGAAAAAGGCGCTGGCCGCCGAAGCGGAATACATCAAAAAGAACGGCGTCTCCACGGTGTTCCGCATCGACGACGAGACCACCGACACCCGCACCGGTGACATCACCGTCCGGGGCACGCTCTCCGCCAGCACGTCCAACGGCTCGCTGACGCTGGCGCTGCCGGACGTCAGCAAAGCCTACCGCCTGAGCGTGGGCTATGTGGACGGCCTTATCCGCCTGACCGCCTTCCCGGAAGTTCCGTGGACGCCGGTATCCAGTAAAACCTCCCGGGGATAGCACCATGAAGAAAACCCTTTCCGCCCTGTTTGTGATGTCTGCGCTGATGACGCCTGCCGCGTTCGCCGCCGTCAGCGGTCCGGCGGGTACGCCCTTTGAAAACGATGCGCACCTGAAAGCACAGCTGAGCAATACCAGTCCCAATAAAATTGTTATCGACGGTGAACTCATCACCCGCGTGACCGGGCCGGAAAACGCCTTCACGCAGGAAAATACCGAGGGCGGGGCATTGCTCGTCACGCCAGTGACCAGCGAACGCTTCACGCTGTTTCTTGAAACGGCCAGCGGCATCGGCGCTTCGATTGACGTGACGCCAAAAGCCGGGGACGGGCGCACCCTGCGCCTCATTCCCGCCTCCGGCCCGGTGAATCCGAACCCCGACGCGAAGGCGTGGGAGGAAAGTCAGCCCTGGGAGAAAACGCTGGTCAGCGTGGCCCGCACCGTCGTCAGCGGCGGCGTGCCGGAAAGCTATACCGAACTGCCGGCCAGTCGCGCCCCCGCTTACACCCCCTCCGTCGCACTTACCCTGACCGCAGAACGCCAGCTCGCAGGCTCACACCTCCGGGTGGTGCGCTACCGGATGAAGAACAACGGTTACATCACTCAGTCGCTGAGCGAAAAGCAGTTCTGGCAGAAGGGCGTTCGTGCCGTGATGCTTTCAACGCGGTCCCTGTTTGCCAGCGGTGAAGGCTATGTCTGGGTTATCTTCTCCACCGACGCGGAGGGCGGGGCATGAGCAACATTAATACGGCCGCCCGCCGCAGGCAGTGGGTGATTGCCGGCGTGACCGCCGCAGTCGCGGCGGCGCTGGGTGGCGGCATCTGGTGGTACTCACAGCACCAGGCCGCGCTGAACGCCCCGCCTCCGGCAAAGAAAGCCGACATGACCGGCCTGGTCACCTCGACGTTTACCGATTCACTGGCCAGCTCGGTGCTCACCCAGCAGCAGAACAAAACGGCCGGGCTGGAAAACACCGTCACGCAGTTGAAGTCCGATATGCAGCGCCAGAATGATGAAATGAAGCAGAAGCTGGGCAAGCTCGATGACCTGCTGAACAAGCTGCAGGTGCAGGCGGATAAACCGCCCGTAACTCCCCCCGCTGCGGTGACCCCGCCGACTGGCCCGATTGCCACCGGTCCTGCCGGACCTGCGCAGTGGAACATTAACGACCCTGCCCGTGGGCCTTCACCCGGACAGGGTAGCCAGTTTTACCCCGGTCAGGGGACAGGACAGGCTACAGGCTATTATCCGGGCAACGGTGGCGGCACTGCACGGACCCGGACTGGCGGCATGACCACCACCACCTTCACCTATACCTCGCTGCAGGCGAAGAAAACGAAGCTGCCGTGGATACCCTCAGGTTCCTTCTCCGAGGCGGTGATGATTGAGGGGGCTGATGCCAACGCCAGCGTGACCGGTAATCAAAACACCAACGCCGTGGTGTTCACCCTGGTGGGCGATGTCTCCATGCCCAACGGCAAAACCTACAGCATGGACCAGTGCCGCGTGACCGGGGAAATCTGGGGGGACATCTCCAGCGAACGTGGAGAAGTGCGCACCAAGAACATCAGTTGCATCCTGAAAAACGGCAAACACATCGACATGCCGTTTGAAGGCCACGCCGCCTACGCGGGCAAGCAGGGGATTCGCGGCAAACCGGTCATGCGTAACGGCGTGATTGTCGCCAACGCCTGGGGGGCTGGCATGCTTTCCGGGTTTGGTGAGGGCATCCAGTCGGCGGCGACTCCTGCCGTTGGCCTTGGTGCCACAGCGTCGGTAGGTGCGGGCGATGTTTTCAAGCAGGGCTTCGGCGGCGGCGCCAGTAAGGCGGCTGATACGCTGAGCCAGTACTGGATAAAACGCGCCGAACAATACCACCCGGTGATTGATATCGGTGCCGGTAACCTGGTGACCATCGTGTTCCAGCAGGGTTTCCGCCTGGAAACCATTGAAGACGTGGACCACGAAAAAGAGCTGGCATCGAATGCAGCTGGCGGACAGAACGCAGCCCCGGCAGAAGCACCGGCAAAAGCGGCGGTCAGCGCGGTGAATGCATCAATGAGCAACCTTAATCCGGACGAAGTGCTGCGCCAGGCGAGCCAGCTGCGTCTGGGTGACACCATAAACTAAGGAGCGGGACATGGAACACTGGTACGTGGCGCAGACGCAGTTTGCACAGGAAAAACGGGCACAGCAGCACCTGCAGAATCAGGGCGTGGACTGCTTCCTGCCGCTTTACACCGCTCAGGTAATGAAGAATGGCGCGGTGAAACCGGTGACGGCACAGGCGCTGTTTCCGGGCTACCTTTTCGTGCGCTTTGACCCGGAGGTGATTCATACCACCACCATCAAAGGTACGCGGGGTATCTCGACACTGGTCAGTTTCGGTGGCCTGCCCTCGCCGCTGCCGGATGACGTCGTAATGAAGCTGCGCTCGCACGACTGCCTGTCACCTGAGCCGGACGGACCAGTGGACGGTGACCGCGTGGAAATTCTCACCGGCGCTTATGAAGGGCTGGAAGCGGTCTGGCAGGAAAGCGACGGTATGAAGCGCGCAATGCTGCTGCTGACCATCATGAACCGTGAAGTCCGGGTCCCGGTCTGCGGACGCCGGGCACCGGATGCGCTGCGCTTTCGCGTGCTGGGAAGGGAGGTAAGAGTTTGAAAAAGGCATCCAGAATGGAGAAGCGCATTTATTACGGCGTCGGGTACGCCACTCACGTTTTGATCAACGTCGTCGGGATTTTGCTAATGGGGTCGGTCCTGACAGTAATGAGCTATGCGATTATCCATTACGTTTTTCCTCCATTAGGCCTGTTCTTATCAGTCATTTATTAAACGTTTTAGCTACACTCTGGAGAGCGCTTCCCATGAACGAAGTAAAAGAAACTATAACGCTAGGCCGCCGGATTTTTTATGCCGCAGTACCCGCCGCGTCCGTCACATTAAACCTCTGTATCGCAGCATGGGCGATGCATACTGGTCCGGATATCGGCTCCTGTGCTATCTGGAGGGTACTCCTCCTGGCGGTTCCCTTCGTGGCACTGCTCAACGTCATAAATGGCTCTTGGTCAGGTGCGCAAAGCTACTGGATCAGCGCACTTGCAGGGTTTGCGGGCACCATCATTCTGTGGATGCCGTTCGCGATATACTGCGCTTTTATGAGCCTCTGGGAATGGACCTTTTACCTGCCATCGTATGATGGTGTCTTTTCAATAGCAGCGGCATCCATTATTTTTACTACCATTTTGGACTTGATGGGTCGCGTGCTGATTGCACGTCCCTGAAGCACCCTGCGCTGAGCAACAGCATGGCTGCGCGTAAACAGCAGTGTCGATAGATGAAATTTAAGTACACCTACACCTCGCACATTATCAGGGGCGATAAAGACACGCGTCCCTGAACCCTGTCCCTCCTTTTTCTTAATCACACATGAACGCGGCCCGGCCGCATCCGGAGATAACACCATGTACAAACTACTCGGTGGCGCACTGCTGTGCGCCGCACTCACTGGCTGCGCCGGTATGAACTCGGATTTCGACTGCAACAAAACCACCACCGACCAGTGCCTGTCGATGGCTGACGCCAGCAAGCTGGCGGCAAAGGGCAGAAGCCTCGATGACCTTTCCGTGGAGAAAGACGCCAGCCCAAAGCCTGCCGGTGAGGCGCTGGCCACGCTCCCGAACAGCCGCCCGGCCGTATCATCAGACCGTAAGGTGAGCGTGGCGACCCTGGCACCACGTCCAGTCATGAGTGCGCCAGCGGTAACACCGGGCAATGCCCTCCGCACATCGTCAGTCCCGGTTAAAGCTGCGGCTGCAACGATCACACCCACTGATTACGCCAGCGCCGGACGCGTTAACGCACTGCGCATTCCTGACGCCACCCAGCGCCTGTGGATAGCCCCCTGGGTTGACGAACAGGACAGTTTCCATCAGCCCGCCGTGGTTGAGTTCGTGAAGAAAAAATCACGCTGGGATGAAGACTTCCGCGTCATCAGCGACGGAGAGTAACCATGAGCAATTCCCTGATTAACCAGCTGGCGGGCATCTTCGCCGGCAGTAAGGATGAAGGCGGCGCGAAGGCGGCGGCCAGCATGCTGCGCCAGAACTTCAGCTATCCCTCCCTCACCAGCCTGCTGCCCTATCGCATGTACGATGAAAAAAGCGACCTCTTCATTAACAGCCGCTCCGTGGGATTTATCATGGAGGTGGCACCGCTGGCCGGGGCCAACCAGCAGGTGGTACAGGCGCTGGACGACCTTATCCGCAAAAAAATGCCTCGCAAGACGCCCGTTTCCGTCGTGCTGGTTGCCAGTAAGTGCGTCGGTGAGATGCTGGAGCAGGGCCTCAGCAAAGACATGTGGAAGGGCGAGCATGCCCTCAAGCTGAACGCCATCACCCGCGCCTACTGGGAGCGCGCCGCGCTGATGGGGCTCAAAAACGAACGCGAGTTCCCGCTGTACCTGCGTAACTACCGGGTTTTCCTGGTGTATGCGCTGCCGGGCAAAACGGGCATCCGCTCGATGGACAAGGTCGCGCAGCTGCGGGAAACGCTGCGCGTGTCGCTGCTGGCGGCGCACATGGACACCCGGCGCGTCGACGTGCCGGAGTTCCTCTCCGTGATGCGCGAGCAGCTGAACTACCGCCCCGGTCAGGTCACCCGCAGCTCAGGCCACTGGAACCCGGAGCAGGAGCTGCACCGTCAGTGCGTCGACCACAGTACCGAACTGGAGGTCCATCCCGGCCATCTTCGCATGACCACCGCCCGGCAGCCGGAAGACCGCATCATCGGTGACGGGCGGGATGCGGCGGTGGCCAGTACGCGCATCGTAAGCATGCAGCTGACCAAAGCCCCGGCGCAGTTCGCGCTGTGGCAGGGAGCTGACAACCTGCAGAACATGCGTTTTCCGGATCTGGGCATTCCGTGTCCCTACATCCTCAGCTGGACGGTCTGCGTCGAAGACCAGGTGAAAAGTCAGAACGATGCGTTCAGGAAAGAGCAGGACCTGGGCAAGAAGGCCGCAACGTCCTACGGCAAGCTGTTTCCGGGGACGCAGCGTGCTTACGAAGAGTGGCGCGACCTGCGCCAGGGGCTGGCGAGCAATGAGATTGCCATGTGCGACGTCACCCTGAACCTGACGCTGTTCACGCCCGATACCGACAGCGAGCAGCAGGCGTGTGAGCTGTCCGCCATCAACGTATTCCGCAAGAACGACCTGGAAATCTCCGCCCCGCGCTTCCAGCAGCTGCGCAACTGGCTCAGTACCCTGCCGTTCATGATGCAGGAGGGGCTGTGGGAGGACATGGTGCACATGGGCGCGACGCTGCGCTGCAAGAGTTTTAACGCCGTTAACCTGATGCCTGTGGTGGCCGAACGCCAGATGTCACCGTCCGGCAGTGCCCTGCCAACCTATCGCAATCAGCTGTCATTCTTTGACATGTTCAGCGAGAGCAACGGCAGCGCTAACTTCAATATTGGCGTGACCGGGACGTCCGGAGCGGGCAAGAGCTTCTTCATTCAGGAAATCCTGCGTCAGGTGCTGAATGCGGGCGGTTTCGCCTGGGTTATCGACATGGGGGGCAGTTACAAAAACTTCTGCCGGCAGGCAGGCGGGGTGTATCTCGACGGCGCCACGCTGCGCTTCAACCCGTTCGCCAACGTGACCAGCATCAACGAGTCGGCGGAAGGCATCACCGGGCTGCTCACCGTGCTGGCCAGCCCGGAGGGCACGCTGGACGAGGTGAGCGAAGCCGTGCTGCTGAAGGGCGTGATGGCGGCCTGGGCGGCGAAAGCAAACAAGGCGCGCATCGACGACGTGGTGGGTTACCTTACGTCCGCAGAGGTGAAGGGGCAGTACAGCGAACAGACGACGATCATGAACCGCATCAACGAGCTGGTCCTGCTGCTCGACCCGTGGTGTACGTGGGGGGCGAACGGGGAATACTTTAACTCCGATAATCCGACGCTGGACGGCGATACCCGCTTCTCGGTGCTGGAGCTTCTGAGCCTGGAAAGCCGGCCTCAGCTGCTGTCGGCCATCCTGTACTCGCTCATCCTGGCGATTCAGGAAAAAATGTACCACTCGCCGCGTGACCTCAAAAAGGTCGCCATCATCGATGAGGCCTGGCGCCTGTTCAGCGGGAAGAACCCGCACGCCGCCCGCTTCATTGAAACCGGCTACCGCACGGTGCGCCGCCATAAGGGTGCCTTCATTACCATCACTCAGGGTATCAAGGACTTCACCGGCACCAAAGACCAGGCGGCACCGCCGGCAGCGGCAGCGGCGTGGGACTGCAGCGGGACCAAAATAACCCTGCTTCAGGACGCCAAAGCCTTCAAAACGTACCTGAATGCCAACCCCGACCAGTTCTCAGAAATGGAAACGCAGGTTATACGCGGGTTCCAGCCCGCGAAGGACACCGGCTTCAGTTCGGTGATGATCTCGACCGGGGAGAACAGCTCGTTTCACCGGGTGTTCGTCGATCCTGTCACGCGCGCCATGTTCAGCACGCGCGGTGATGACTTCCAGTTTATGGATAACGTGCAGAAAGAGTACGGTGCCACCAGTGAGGAGGCTGCCTGGCTGCTGGCCTGCGAACCGGACAGGTATCAGCAGGAAATGCACGAACTGCAGCTGTGGGCAGGGTTGATAAAAAATGAAACTGAGGAGGTGGCATTGTGAGTGACAAAACGAACGCCCGGCGGGAGGGCGATGACGTCCGCAGGGGCGTGACGGTGCCTCCCCGCCGGTCGCGGTTTCACAACAGGCGGCAGAACGCACCTGCCCCGGACGTATCGGTCCGTCAGCCACGCGCGGGGTTCAGTCAGCGCACTCTGGCCGCCTTCGCCGGCGCATCCCTGCTGCTGCTGGCGTGCTGCGCCGGGGTCAGTGCGCTGGTTGTGCAGCACATGCAGCGCGAGACGGTGGTGTTTGATATGAAAAATACCATTGACGTGTTCAAACAGCAGGCCGCGCAAAAAGCCCTGGACGAAAACACCGCCCGGGAGATGACGGAACGGTTCAGCCGTGCGCTGAACGACAGCCTGAGCGCGTACATGGCCGCGCACAATGACCTTATCCTGGTGGCGGGCGCGGTCGTGCAGCCCACGCTGGATATTACACCGGAGATACAGGCCGACATTGCCCGGCGGATGCAGGAGGATCCATGAAGAAAAGGATGGTATTTCTGCTCCTGCTCAGTCTGCTGAGTGCCGGGGCGTCTGCCCGCGACCTCGGCACCACCGGTCACCTGTTTACCATCGCAGAGCCTGACCTGCTGACGTTTATCAAACAGCGTCTGCAGGCGATGGAGGACAGCGGGGAAATGGCGAAAATGCAGCGGGAAACCGAGGCGAGAGTGAAAGCGCACGCCGTGCGGCCCACACCGGTGGCCGGACTGTCTCCGGCCATCACGTCACGCAGCTTTGCTTTTGACCCGACCTTCACCGTCCGGGAAACGATTAAGGACATGCAGGGCCGGGTGATCGCCAGGCAGGGTGACCAGGTGAACCCGCTTGACCGCGTGCCGTTCAGCGAGGTGCTGTACTTCCTCGACGGAGATAACCGCGACCAGGTGGCCTGGGTGAAAAAGCAGGTAAGCGGTCAGATGAACTTCAAGGTGATCCTGGTGAACGGCAACATTAAGGAAACCAGCGATACCCTGGACGAGCCTGTGTACTTTGACCAGTCGGGCGTACTGACCACGAAGTTCGGCTTTACCCATACGCCGGTGCGTATCAGCCGGGACGGGCGTGTTCTCAAAGTGGATGAAGTGGCATTGAAATGAAATTAACTGAACCGGTGAGTCAATTCCGCCTCATATTCCCGGCTGTTCGGTGCTCACTGCGTTGCGCTCCGCCTCAGCCGGGAACCTGACGCGGTGCCTTTTTTAACCTGACCAGGAGGCGTCACTCGTGAATGTTTCACGCATCGAAGCCGTTCAGCTGCAGCGCAGCCGGGACGGCTGCTGGACCCATCCGCACTATTTTATTCCTGATGGCGACGCGGAAGGGCCGGGCGAGTTCAACGCCTGGCTGGCAGCGCAGCAGCTGGAATGCAGCATCCGGTGGATGCGTGAAGAAGTGCCGCCTGAGCTGATGCGTACGTACCAGCTGAGCGACGGAGACATCAGTCGCTGGCAACCCGCAATGCCTCAGGGAAGTGGCTGGTTTATCGGTTCCCTTCACGATACGCAGCAGGGCGCCGTGTGCATCTGGCTGCGTCGCAGGGCTGCTTTAGAAAAAAAACGTACCGCTACCGGCGCTGCGCTGTAACAGATACCCCTTTCCTGCCGGGCAGACCTGTCCCGACACCTTACGGATACCCGATCATGACAATCACAAAAGCGATTATCGCCCAGCCCGTGCTGCGTGATGACTCCGGCTGCTGGACGCACCCGGACTTCTTTATTCCTGAGAATGAAAGCGGACCGGCGCTGGAAGCAGAGTTTGCCGCCTGGCTGAAAAGCCACCGTCTTCGCAGCGCCGCCAGCTGGATGGAAAACGAGGTCTCCGACGAGATGATGGCGGCCTACGACAACGGCTTTACCGACTTCAGCGCGTGGACGCCGGTGCCACCGGGTAAAGCCTGGTTTGTCGGATCCATTCATGACACGCCGGCCGGACCCGTCTGCCTCTGGCTTCGCGCCCTGACGGATGAGGATACTGCTTCATGAAACGATTTCTGCTGGCGCTGACGGTCCTGTGCGCCGGGCTGCTGTCCCATACTGCAAGTGCGGCCGTCACCAATGCCGGAGAAGGGCGCTGGGTTAACCCCATCAGCGACGTCTGCTGGACCTGCCTGTTCCCGATGTCGCTCGGCAGCATCCCGCTGGCGGCGGGGCCACAGCCCGACACCTCGAACCCGGCTTCCCCGATCCAGATCTGCCCTTACGGGATTTTCTATCGCATCGGGCTGGCCATCGGGTACTGGGAGCCGATGGCCATGACCGACGTCACCCGTGAGCCGGGCGTCATGGTCAACATGGGCGGCTTCAAGATCGACTTGGGTAAGGTGGGCACAGGCACAGCCGGGCAGAGCGACCGGCCCGTTGCCGGCGGGTTCTACCACGTTCACTGGTACAAGTACCCGCTGATTTACTGGCTGAACATCATCACCAGCGAAGGCTGCATGCAGACCGGTGATATGGACATCGGTTACCTGTCCGAGGTCGATCCGATGTGGGGCGATGACACGCTCTCGATGATTATCAACCCGGAGGCGGCCCTGTTTGGCAACCTGCTGGCACAGGGGGCCTGTGCGGCAGACGCGATTTCCAGTTCAGCCAGCTATCCACTCTCACCCCTGTTCTGGTGCGCCGGCGCGCAGGGTTCCATGTACCCGCTGACCGGCACTGTCAGCAGCGAGTACTCCCCGCTGGAGGCATCAGTTCAGGTGACGGAGCGCATGGCGTTCAAGTTGCACCGGGAGGGGCTGGTACAAAACACAGTCGGCGCCGACTTTGCGGTCTGCTACTCCTATCCGTCCCCCATTATTCCGAAAGAGCGATGGCGGTATCAGATGGTGAACATGGTGCCTGATGTGGCGTCCTGTCATGCCTTCGGGGCCAGCACCCAGATATGGGGTTCGGTTCATAACCCCCCGACCACTAAAAAATCGTTCGGTTATCTCATCTGGCGCAAACGCAACTGCGTCTACACCTGAGGCTATGTCATGAATGCAAAACTTACCCGCGCGCTGTGCTGCAGCGCGCTGCTTGCCTGCGCATTTTCCACCTTCGCGGCAGAGCAGCCCTCAGTGAACCCGGGCGACGTCGCCTGGATGAAGCAGCAGCAGAAAGAGCTGAAGGAGTTTCAGAACACGCTGATGGGGCAGACGGTGACGCTGCCGCCTGCCCAGCAGGACAGGGTTAACGACCTGCAGGCGCAGATCGCCGCCAGCCAGTCCGGTGATGACAGACCCGACGTCACGCCGCCTGCCGTGTACTTCGTCAGCTTCTCCATCCCGCCGGAGGGGCTGAAGCCTATGCTGTCCGATGCACGGCGGTTCGGCATTCCGGCCACCATCCGGGGGCTGATTGATAACGACTTTCGCAAAACCGCATCGGCCATGTTTGATATCGCGAAAGAAGACAACACGCTGGGCGTGCAGATCGAACCGACCCTTTATCAGAAATACAACGTCAGCGCCGTGCCTGCTCTTGTCGTCACCTGCCCCGGCCACTTCGACATTATCCGGGGCAGCCTGCCGCTGGCAGAAGCGCTGAAGAACGTGGCCGAACGCGGTGAATGCGGGGCCACGGCACGTCAGCTTCTGGAGAATGCAAAATGAAAAAAGCCGTCATTTCCCTGCTGTTGCTGTTATGCCCGCTGGTTCACGCGGATCCGGTGAGCGATGCGTATAAGGACGGGGCCAGCACGGGAAAGAGCAATAGCGGGCAGGGCACCGGCGCGCTGTCGGGCGGTGACCCGTCTTCCTTCATTCCGGGTTATACGTCCAGTCCGCCACAAACAGGGTACTACGGTGGCGTACAGGGGGGAGATGGCGGTATCAGCGATAAAGGGCTTGCGGAATTCACCAACGGTGATGCCGGAAAGGCGGTGACCGATTCGGCAACGAAAAATCCGCCCGTCACCCTTGACCCGAACGCCGACTATATCCAGACGGGTAAGAACGCGGAGGCCAATGCCGGGACGATGGTTGATGGCACCAGTGCGCAATGCACGGAAAAAGTCGTCAGCAAAACGACGTTCCAGGACTACAGTTGCGATCGTGATGTGGCAGTGGTTCAGACCTGTGGCAGAACGGCAGGCATCGTTCTGACGGGCAGTAAGGAAACACAAAAAACCACGCTGGTTCTCAATGCGCGTGAGGGTTCTGTAGTCCGGGAAGCTAACTGGGTGGTCCGGTATGACTTCGTCATGAAAGAAGGGGGAACGATTTCTTCGGGAACGGCCAGCTTTGGCTATCCCAGTGATTCCGGTTACCACGGCGGCCGTCTGGACTATACGGTGAGCTTCAGAAATGGGTCACGCAACCTGAATTACAACCGCTCCGGGAGCATGAATTTTACGACATTTAAGGTCGCAAAAGGTGACATTGTCAGCGTGCGCGTTCGCTCCAATACCGACGGGCATGAAGACAGCTACCGGGACACGATTATCAGCAGCGTGAATTCCGGAAGATTTGTTATTAAAGTCACCGTCCCCTTCCTGGTCGAACGCGACACGACCAAGTCGTCCGTCGGCTGGAGTGAAAGCTGCGGGTTTGATAAGAGCACCGCAATAGCGCAGAAAGAAACCACCTGCGTGGACCCCGGGGGAACGCGGTCAATCACGCAGGATGGTAAAACCTACACCGAGACAAGCGACTGCTGGGAATATTCAGACACGTACATTACCCCCACCACTTCAACCGGCACATGCAGCACGCTGATGAATGACAAAAACTGTACCCGTTCTGGCACAGCCTGTACGCAGACGGACGGCGGCGTGTGTACCCACCAGTCTGAAACCTGGCAGTGTCAGAAGACGTACACTTCCGGCGGCCTGCTGTGCGGGGATGACTACTTCTGCAAGACCGGCGACTGCGGCGGCACAGACGGTGCCGGGGACAGCGGGTTTGATCTCGCCGTGGCGAAACTGGCCGGGCTGGCCTCCGCCGGCGATGACGTAAAGAACGGGGACCAGATCGACATTAAAGCGTTTACCGGGCAGAGCATGGCGTGCCGAAAGGCGATGGCGGGCTTCTCAAACTGCTGCGTGGACTCCGGCTGGGGCAACAGTGCCGGGGTGGCCAACTGCAGCAGCGAGGAGATGGCCATCGGCAAGGCGAAGGCGAAGAAGGTGACGGTTTTAGTCGGTGAAGCCTGCAATCATAAGGTCGCCGGCATCTGCATCCAGAAAAAGCAGGTCTACTGTGTGTTCGGTGGCAAGCTCGCCCGCATCATTCAGGAACAGGGCCGTCGGGATCAGCTGCACATCAGCTTCGGTGAAGGTGATGACCCGAACTGCAGAGGGATAACCGTCCCTGAACTTCAGGCGATCAACTTCGACAAAATCAACTTCAGCGACTTCTACAGTGACCTCATGGATAACCAGAAAATCCCTGATACGGAAGCGATGACGAAGATCGCAAAAGAACGTATCGCCGCACAGGTTAACCAGCAGACGACGGGGAGCAGTAAATGAAACGGATACTGATGCTGCTGGCGGCGCTTTGCGTGCTGCCGGCACGGGCAGAGGAAGCCCCCGACCCGGGGACGCATGAGGTGGTCACCCCGGCTGAACCGTTTACCGGCTGGCACTGGTATAACGAACCGAAAAAAGCGCCACCGGTGAAGCCTTCACCGCCGCCAAAGCCCACGGAGAAGGTGCCGGACCTCAGCCAGCTCTCCCCCGGGGAACAGGCGAAGATCCTGAAGCGGTTCACGCAGGAGGCGCTGGACCGCGCCATCCTGTACCCGACCAGTGAAAACACCGCGACGTTCCTGCGCTGGCAGAAGTTCTGGACCGACCGGGCATCGATGTTCAGCCAGTCATTTGCCGTGGCGCAGCTGAATCATCCTGACCTGGACTACAACCTTGAGCACCCGCACTACAACAGCACGGTGCCGATTCAGCAGGCGAAAGAACAGGAGCAGCAGGTGCAGGCGATTGCGAAACTGTCAGGCGCCTACGGACTGTTCTACTTCTACCGTGGACAGGACCCGATTGACGCACAGATGGCGGGCGTGGTGGCAGACTTTGCGCGCACGCGCAACATCGCGCTTATTCCGGTCAGCGTGGACGGCACGGTGTCACCGCAGGTACCGGACAGTCGCCCGGACAACGGGCAAAGCCGGGCGATGGGCATCGACCACTTCCCTGCGCTGTTCCTGGTGGAGCCGAAGTCGCGTAACTACCGACCGCTGGCGTACGGCTTCATGACCCAGGATGACCTGGCGAAACGATTTCTGAACGTGGCCACCGGCTTCAAACCTAACTTTTGAGAGGTACTCATGTTTACATTATCTCATGCTGCGCGTGCGGGCGCGTCAGCACTTAAAATGGGTGTTTATTCCTTGCTGGTCGGTCCGGGCGTGATGCTGACAGGTCTGTTAATGCTCACCCAGCCCTCCGTGAATGAGGAAATTCTCCGGAATGCGGAACAACTGGTTCGTGATGCGCCGGCAGATAAAGTCTGGGCCTGCAGTCATGATGACAGTCACCGGGCGGCGTTGTCAGTTCCATCTCTGCCAGTATCAAAACCCATAACGATGCCGTCGACCCTGCGAGTGGCAAAGCCCTTAACGTGTACGCGTCATCTCCAGAGTCGTTCGGACTGGATCAAGGCCTCTGATGTGACTTTGCATAACTTATATACGTCGGTGGTTCTGCTGAGCGGACTGATATATGCGTTCTGGGTATTTTTGATCCCCAAAAAACGCGCCCGGCGCGGGGAGGGCGTATGAGAAACATCAACGCCGTCATCATCCTGTTCCTGTCGGGTATCGTGCTCAACTGCCTGCGCCAGCTGCTCGACTGGTCGGTGAGCAGCACCCAGAACATCCTCGGACTGCTGGCGGGTATCTTCCTGGCTGCTGCCGTGATCACCTGCCTAGTGACCGAATGGCGTGACCGCCACCCTGCTCCTCATAAACGGGAGAGCGGGCGATGAAAGCGATCCTTGCACTGATTTTGCTGGCACTTCCCGCCCTGTCACAGGCCAGCGTGGCCGATGAGATTGCGGCGCTGGAGGCCGCTAAGGCACAGAACCCCCCGCAGCTGCTGCCGGGTTTTCCGACCGGACCGCTGGCGCGGGTGCCGCGCCCCATGATGCTGCAGGACGGGCGTCAGGTTGATCTCAACAACTACGCCTTGGTGGTGTTCATGCAGCAGCACTGCGAGTACAGCGCAAAGTTCGACCCGAAGTTGAAAAGCTGGGCGGGGGAGAACGGAATGAAGGTCTATCCCTACACGCTGGACGGCAACGGTGACGCCTCGTTTCCGCACCCGCTGGTGCCGCGCAAGGCCGGGCCCAACGAACCGCTGGCCGGGGAGATCATGACCTTCTTCGGAAACGGACTGCCGATTGCCACGCCGACGACCTTTATGGTTAACGTGAACACCAATGCTGCCTACCCGCTGATTCAGGGGGATACGGATATGTCGACGCTGAGCAGCCGCGTAGCGCAGATGATTGAGGCCGACCTTGACCACGTCTCTGCCGACCAGTTTGGTCCCGTACCGTCCAGTCAGGGCATGACCCCGCAGTAACCTTCATGGCGGCACCGCCGCACCCTTTGGAAAAACACGTATGTATTCCAGACCGTTCGCGCTCACGCGCACTGAACAGGTGCTGCTGCTCGTCTGCGCTTCATGGCTGGCCAGTGCGGCGCTTTACGCCTTTATTGCCGCTGAACTCATCCGGCCGGTCGTTGATTCCGGTCGGTTGCGTTTTGACTCCCCGGAGGGGCGTCTGTTGAGCGGCCTGCGGGACTATCCGCTAATTTTTCTTCTGTCGCTGGCGGGCGGCTTTGCCTGCGGCGCACTGGTCAGCATTGTGCTCCGTCGTCATGTGTTTACAGATACCGGGCTGTTAGCCGGGGAGGATGTATGAAATTTCGAAAAGTTGTGGTGAGTTTGGCTCTGGCGCTGGGTATCAGTACACCGGCACTGGCCGACGTTAACGGTGATCTGAACGGCTTCTTCGGCAGCCTGGGCTATGACGGCAACGTCAGCAAGGCACAGGCCTGGCAGGGGCAGGCGGCAGGTTACATGACCGGTGGCTCCATCTACCTGCGCAATCCCGTCAAGCAGGTGCAGCTTATCTCGATGCAGGTTCCTTCGCTGAACTCCGGATGTGGTGGCATTGACGCCTACCTGGGCGCATTTTCCTTTATCAGCGGCGCGGAAATTCAGCGCTTTGGTAAGCAGATCATGTCCAACGCCGCAGGATACGCGTTTGACCTTGCGCTGCAGACGATGGTACCGCAGCTCAAGCAGGTGAAAGACTACCTGCAAAAAATTGCCTCCGACATCAACTCCATGAACATGAGTTCCTGTCAGGCGGCGCAGGGCATCGTCGGTGGCCTGTGGCCCGTCTCGCAGGTCTCTAACCAGAAAATCTGTCAGGACATCGCGGGTGAAAACAACATCTTCTCCGACTGGGCGGCTTCACGTCAGGGCTGCACGGTGGGCGGGCAGGGTGACAGTGTCACCAATCGGGCGTCGGATAAGGACAAGGATCAGGTCCTCAAGAACAAAAACCTCATCTGGGATGCGCTGGGCCGCAACCGCCTGTTCGACGGCAATCGCGAGCTCAAGCAACTGGTGATGAGCATCGTCGGTTCCATCATCTTCAACAAGGACGGGCAGGTCACCATCCTTACCCCGATGGTCGACAACCGCGATATCATTACCATCCTGATGCGCGGGGGCACCGCCAAAATCTACGGCTGTGATGATGCGGACCTGTGCCTCGCTCCGACCGTCAGCAACGTGACCATCAGCGCCAACAACGCCCTGGTGATTCAGGTGCGGAACATCATGATTTCGATGAACGCCAAGCTGACCGAGGATACCGGGCTGACCGAAAAGGAGAAGGGGTTCCTCAACACCACGTCGGTGCCAGTGCTCAAGTATCTGACCAACTCGCAGAGCATGGGGATGGCACCAACCTATCTCGTTCAGGTGGCCGACTACATCGCGCAGGACCTGATGATCCAGTATCTGCAGGAGCTGGTGAAGCAGGCCAGCCAGTCGCTGGCGGGCAAGAACTTCCCTGAGCAGGCGGCGCGCGATCTGCGTGAAAACATTCAGCATGCTCAGGGACTGCTGGCCGACATGAAGCTGCAGTCGGCGGCAGACCAGAACGCGCTGGACGGGATTGACCGCAACATGCAGTACCTGCAGCAGCAGGTCTCCACCATTATCTCCACCTCGTATCAGGGGAACTACCGCTGGGGGAACAGCAATGACTGAGGTCTACACGATTTTCGGCGGTGACATGTGGCGTCAGGTTCTCAACGGCGTGGTCACCATCATCGGATCTTCAACATTTGACACGCTGCTGCGCATTGTCAGCACCTTCGGCGTGCTGGGCGTGGTGGTGTCGTTTATTAAATCCCGTAACCCGATGGTGTTCCTGCACTGGCTGGCGGTGTTCATGGTAATTACCTCCGCGCTGCTGGTTCCCAAGCGCAGCGTGCAGATCATCGATATCACCGACCCGGCGGGAATTTATGAGGTCGATAACGTTCCGCTGGGGCTGGCGATGATTGCCGGGCTGTCGACCAGTGCGGGGTTCGGCGTGGCGCAGCTGTATGACTACGCGCTGTCGCGGCCGGACTCACTGACCTACACCAAAAGCGGCATGCTGTTCGGTTCGCAAATCGTGGCGCAGACCTCCGATTTCCGTACGCAGAACTCGCAGCTGTCGCAGATGCTGACCGACTACGTGGAAAACTGTGTGATCGGGGACATTCTGCTGAACCAGAAATACAGCATCAACGAGCTGCTCAACAGCACCGACCCGCTGACGCTTATCACCAATAACCCGAGTCCCCTGCGCGGTATTTACCAGACCACCTCAGCCGGACGCGAGTTCGTGACCTGTCTGCAGGCGGCGACTACCATCAAAACGCTGATGGGACAGGACATCCGTATCGGCGGCACCAGCTGGCACGACATGGCCACGCGTATTTTTGGCAGCAGGGTGAATGCCGACGCGCTGCTGGGCAGCGCGATGGATGAAAGTTATGGTTTCTTTTACAAGGGCGGCCAGAGTGCGGCGCAGATCATGCGTAATAACGTGACTAACGCAGCGGTACGCGACGGCTGGAAAGGGTTTGCGGCCAGATCATCAGACACGGCAAACCTGGTGAATCTGGCCACCGAGTCCAGCATGACTAAACAGCGTCTGAGCTGGGCGGCCGGTGGCACAATTGCGACCCGCACGCTGCCGATGTTCCAGTCGCTGATGATGCTGATCCTGATTGGGCTGTTCCCGCTGGTGATTGCGCTGGCGCTGGTCAATCACACCATCTTCGGTCTGAACACGCTGAAGATTTATGCGGGCGGTTTTCTTTACTTCCAGATGTGGCCGGTGATGTTCGCCATCCTGAATTCACTGGCGACCTTTTACCTGCAGACGAAAACGGGGAGCACGGACCTAGTGCTGGCCAATACTGACAGGGTGGCGCTTCAGCACTCCGACGTGGCCAACATCGCGGGTTACCTCAGCATGTCGATACCGGTACTGTCGTTCTTCCTGACCAAGGGGGCGGCGTCAGTGGCCTCGCAGGCGGTGGGCGGCATCATGAGTTCGGCGGCGTTTGCCACCGGTGGACAGGCGTCCACCACGGCTGACGGCAACTGGTCGTTTAACAATATGTCGATGGATAATGTCAATGCGAACAAGTTTGACACCAACCTGAGTCAGCGGATGGGACAGCAGAGCCATCAGCTGGAAGGGGGCAGTATGCGCACCCAGACGTCGGACGGACATAACGTGTATGACACCAGCGGGGCCATCTCGAATCTCCCGGTCAGCATGAAGCTCAGTTCGCTGGCCAGCAGCGGATTCAGCGAACAGGCACGTCAGGCGCAGCAGCTGGCGCAGACCTCACTGGATGGCTATAACCACAGCGTAACCAGCGGGTTCCAGCAGTTGTCACAGTTGTCAAAACAGTCCGGTAACAGTGACAGCCTGACGCAGGGCAGCGACAGCAGCCTGGCGACTAACGCCACGCGCGGGGCCAGCATGATGATGTCGGCCGCTGAAAGTTACGGCAAGGCGCATAATATCTCGACGCAGGAGGGCTATAACAGGCTGATGGATATCAGCAATCAGGGGTCTGCAGGGGCAGGGGGGTCTGCTCAGATAAAATGGGACTCCGGCGACCAGATCGCTGGCAAAATTGGGAAATGGGGCACCGGCCTCAGCGTGAACGGAGAGGGGCATGTCAATTCCGACTGGAAACACTCGTCCGGTAGTTCGCACGGCACTCAGGATAGCGGCTCGCAATCGAGAGACTTCCGTCATGATGAAAACAGCCAGGCGGTGAAAGACTTCCGCCAGGGCATGGACATGGTGGGCAGCACGCGCGTCAGCGACTCAGGCAACCATACAGACAACCAGTCTAACTCTCAGGTTGAGCAATTTGCGGCGACGCTGAACGATGCGAAAAGCCAGTATCATCAGTATACCGACAGCAGCACCCGCAGCCAGGAGTTCAGCCGTATGGCCACGCTGTCGCAGAACCAGAGCGCCAGCCTCGATGCCAACTACAACCAGGAGTTTGTGGACTGGACGACGGCCAAATATGGTCACGATGCGGAGGGTATCCTGACCAACGTCAACTCCGCGCGAACCGCCGCCACCGAGTTCGTTGAGGAGCGACTGAAGCCGGAAATTATGAGCAACTACGGCAATGCCCAGGCGCTGACCGGTTCTGCGCCGCTGCGGCCATCTGAGACGTTACCATCTGAACTTCCGAATATGACGACAGCAGGAGGGGCGGTCACGGGGTCCGGTGTTAACGCGCCAGTCCCGGCGTACGAGTCTGGTAACAACAGACCACAGCGTGCAGGTGGGCCGGTGCAAAGCAATGGGGACTATGGCGTTCCTGCTGGCACAAGCGAACCATCCCGTGTCCGTGAAAATTCTCCTGGACGTAACGGTGGAGGATATGAAGCCCCTGTATCTGCTGGCGCTCCATTCCACGTGCGAGACGGCGGTGGCCGGGTGCCTGGTCAGGATATCACCTCCGATTTCGATGCTGCAAAGGCCCGGGTTGCACAGCAGTCTGAAGGAACCGGCATCAGAAATGACATCGGTCAACGAGTGGCAGCACAAAGATCTGAAAATGCCGATAACATAAGAGAAAATGGTGCAAAAACTGGAGAAAATAAAACCACTGTTCAGGCATCCAGTGATATATTAAAGGGAGAACATCATGGAGCGGTTAGAAGTCATGATATTGGTCGTACTGAAGAAGATCTGAAGCAAACCAAACCGATTTTTGACAGGGCTGAAGCTAATAGTTACAGCGACAAGCTTGAAAAGCTTCGTAATCAGAAATAAAGGTTTCTTAATTTTTAAGGAAATAGGTAATGAATAATCTGACAGCAGCAGACGTAGATGCAGATATCACTATGCTGATGGATAGTTTCAACGTTCATAAAAGGAGCATTCCTTCTCTGGGGATGTTGATGAGCCGAAGTGCAGTCGTACCTTGCTTCTCATTTTTCTTCAGCCTAATCAGTACAGTTGTATTCTACTCTTCGACAGATAAGGACACTGCTTCAGTGTCAGGATATTTTGATTTTTTCATGAACGAAGGGTGGTATTTAGTAGCTGCAACTGTTGCCGTTGGGTTGCTTTTTTCTATTATGACTTACAGTAATTTGCTTACTTATATGGCAGTTCCTGAAGAGGCACGAAAAAAATCTATAATCATTCGTCATTTGAAGAGAGTTACGCGTAAGACAGTTTTCTTCTTTTTTGGTCTGATTGTCGCCTCATGTATTTTGTCTGGATTATCGCCGTGGTTCACTGTGGCAATCCCGGCGCTTACATTGACATTGTTTATTGTGGTTAACGTTATTGTTGGACTGGAAATAAGCCGGTTAGGAATAGGTGTTTTCTTACAGAAACTGAGCTCACTGGTTAAAAAGATTTAAGTCTTCAATAAATCTGCCGATAACCCCTCCGTCACTCCGTCGGAGGGGGTCTTTTCACCCCACACCGATCGAACTAAGGGCCTTCTGAGCCCCGGGTACGCCTGCCCGTTATCTACCGACAAGGAATAAAATACATGCAATTCCGCAATACTTTTGTGGCGGCCGTTGCCGCATCATGTATTGTACTTTCTGGCTGCAGCGCGATGGGAACCGCCATTAAGAAGCGCAACCTCGACGTCAAAACGCAGATGAGCCAGACCGTATGGCTTGAACCGTCCTCTGAAAAAACCGTGTACATCCAAGTCCGCAATACCTCAGACAAAGACATGAGCGGCCTGTCTCCACTGCTTGCTCAGGAACTGCGTAACAAAGGCTACACGGTGACATCATCACCGGATGCAGCCTATTACTGGATCCAGGCGAACGTACTGAAGGCTGAAAAAATGGACCTGCGCACTGCTCAGGGCCTGCTGGGTACGGGCTTTGAAGGTGCAGCCACCGGTGCCGCACTCGGTGCGGGCATTACCGCCTATAACAGCACGTCCGGTGGAGCGATCCTGGGCGTGGGGCTGGCAGCCGGGCTGGCCGGAATGGCTGCCGATGCAATGGTTGAGGACGTGAACTATGCAATGGTGACCGATCTGCAAATCAGCGAGCGCAGCAAGGCAACCGTGACCACCGATAACGTGGCGGCGCTGCGTCAGGGCACCTCCGGTATCAAGCTGCAGACCAGCAGCGAAGAAGGCAACCGTTTGAAGTACCAGACCCGCGTCGTGTCGAACGCCAACAAGGTTAACCTCAAGTTTGAAGAGGCGCAGCCGGTGCTGGAAGCGCAGCTGGCGAAGTCAGTTGCGAACATCATGTAATACCCTCTGTGGTGGCACTGTCGCCACGGGTTCTGCCTGGCGTGCCGGGCAGTAACCAGGAGGCAGGGATTGCCATTGAGAACAATACGCTCTCCGGACAACACCTTTCCTGCCTCCCGTTTACTGAATCCTGAATCCACTGACTGATAATTCATCGCGTTCTGCCCCTGCGGCGGAGTGACCGTGCCTGCTTTACCTCCTGTGATATGACGCCTCCTCGCCCTGACGGATAACCCGTCCGGACTGCGGCGGGCGTTGCGTCTTTGATAACCTTCTTCCGTAAGGATTTTTATGCTGCAGATTAACGGTGCGGTACGTACCCTGATTGCCTGGTTCACCCTGTTCTTTGTCTGGAGTGCCTTCGTGCTCTGGTTCCACGGTATTACACTGATAAAATTCATCATGAGCACAAGCTCGCTCTTTACTTACGACCTTGCCATTCACTCCGCAGAAAATCTTCCCCAGTCTGGCGTTCCCGTCCTTTTGCTGACGCTGACCGTACTGGCCGCCGGAGCGGTTCTGGCCAGCACCGCGCTTGTCATCGCCGGCGTGCTGGCGGTCTGTCGCCAGGACATCGCCCGTGCGGCGGAACACAAGCCTGAATGACGGCATCCTGACCTTTACGCTTCTTCCGTTCTGACCGGGCTGCGACCTGCCCATCTCCCCCTTTAATGATGACGCCCTGCCTGCACCCTCACGGGAGCGGGCTGCGCCTGCGCGTTTGCCGGAGTCTTTCATGAGTTTCACCCCTAAAAATCTCACCCAGGGCGGTCAGATGACGGCCTACCGCCTGCGTATGTTCGCGCAGGTTAACCAGTGGATCTTCAACTGGATCCTGCTGCTGTTCGTTCTGATGACGGGCCTTATCTTCTGGGGCATCACGCCGGACGATACGCTGCGTAACGGCTTCTGGCACTGGACGGGGCGGATGTTCTCCAGTCTGGTCCCGCTGATGAACCCCTCAAGCCCGGCGACCTGGGACATTCTGTATCACTGCGGCGACGGCACGCAGCTGTGTAAGGCAAAACTGACCCTGGCGCAGGTGATTGCGGACCCGTGGATGCGGGAGATGGGGGCGAACCTGTGGGTAAACCTGAAGGTGTGCGCCACCGGCAGCGCCATTTTCTGCAGCGCTCTGTTCTGTCTCATCGCCTGGTACGTTGGCCGCATCGGCAGGAAGGAGAGCGAGGACGAGTACATCTCCGGAATGACCCTGACCGAGGACGTCCCCAGCGTGAACCGCATGCTGAAGAAAATGGGAGAAAAGTCGGATCTGCAGATTGGCGGCCTGCACATGGTGAAGCACGCGGAGGTGATGAACTTTCTCATCCACGGCACCATCGGCGTGGGCAAGTCCACGCTGATACGCTGGCTGCTGGACTACATCCGTAAGCGCGGCGATCGCGCCATCATCTGGGACTCCGGCGGCACCTTCACCGAAACCCACTATGACGAGCGGCGCGACGTGGTGATGAACCCGCACGATGAACGCTGCCCGAACTGGGTGCTGTGGCGCGAATGCACCAGCCCGGTGGACTACGACAACCTGACCGAGGGGCTGATGCCGGAGGAAGGAGAGTCGGATCCGTTCTGGGTGTCGTCGGCGCGCACCATCACGGCCGACACCGCGATGCGTATGGCCTCCGACCCCGATCGCAGCATTGAAAAGTTCCTCACCACGCTGATGTCGATGGGGCTGAAGGACCTGCGCGCATACCTCAAGAACCTGCCATCGGCCAACCTGGTCGAGGAGAAAATCGAAAAAACCGCCATCTCCATCCGCTCCGTCGTCACCAACTACGCCAAGTCGCTGCGCTACCTGCAGGGCCTTGACCGGGACGGTCGTCCTGAGTTCAGCATCCGCGAGTGGATGACCGACGAGAAGTACGACAGCAGCTGGATGTTTATCTCCACGTCTGCACGTCACCGGTCCGCCGTCCGGCCGCTTATCTCGATGTGGCTGTCGCTGGCCACGCTGTATTTACAGAGCATGGGAGAGAATTCTGACCGCCGCGTATGGTTCATCCTGGACGAACTGGCCGCGCTGCAGAAAATTCCGGCGCTGGCCGGCACGCTGGCCGAGGCCCGCAAGTTCGGCGGCTGCTTTGTCATCGGCATTCAGAACATCCCGCAGCTGATCACCATTTACGGGCAGCAGATGGCTAAAACCATCTTTGACCTGCTGAACACCCGCGCCTACGGACGTAATCCAAGCGCCGAAGTGGCAAAAATCGTGGAGGAAGACTTGGGATCGCAGCGCCGTCGCGAAGCGCGTGAGCAGAACAGCTACGGTCTGGACCAGGTGCGTGACGGGGTCTCCATCAGCAAGGACAAGGTACGGGAGCCGGTGGTGGACTATGAGCAGATTATGCGCCTGTTCAACCTCAACTTTTACGTACGCCTGCCCGGGGAGTTCCCGGTGGTGAAGCTGAAGCTGAAGTACCGCCAGCAGCGTAAGTACCACCCCGCGCTGATGGAACGCAACATCCGCGACACGTTAAGCCCACAGCTGGAACAGATGATCACGCAGAACGAACGGGGTGCGCGGGCTGCCGGCATCTCGTTCCTGACGGGCGACGAAATTCTGGAACAGCCGGAACAGAAAAAGGGCGCAACAACAGCAGAGACAGGGACTTCTTTTGACGTTCCTGTCTCTGCCCCTGAAAAAACGGTGGCGCAACCCGACCCCGGGAAGGTCGTCCGGGCCGTAGCTGAAGCGGACAAAGCGCCTGCTGTGCCGGAAACCCCAGCCTCTGCGCTGGCACCGGTGCTGACGCTGGTTCCCCGGGCGAAGACCGAAGTGCTCTCTGAGAAGAACACCGACGTTAAGCCGGGTGTGGAAACAAAACCGGCAGCACCGGCGGTCAGCGACAGGGCCGTCAGCGTTGCGGAAAAGCCCGTGACGCCACCGCTTCCTGCAGCTCCGGTTGTCCCTGCGGTGACAGCAGCTGTCGGAACCCGGAAAAAAACTGCCACTCCGGCACCACCCAGCGCGCTCGACTACCTCAACCTCCACCGTCGCAGGAAGCCTGACGCAGATGCACAGGACGCTGATGAGGCGTCCGCTCAGGGCGGAGGCGAAGCGCCGGAACTGGTGATGGAGGCCGAAATTGATGCTGACGGCACGCTCAACCTGCGCGCGGCGGGCGTGGAGAAAGCCGGACAGCCCGGTGAAAAAAGTGACGGCAACCGGAATGCCTCTCAGGCCAACCGGTCGATGGCAGACGACGAAAAAAACATCCTTCACCACCACCCTGCAGACGACTGGGAAGCCTACAGCGCCATGCAGCATGAAAACCATGAACCCGGAGACTTTGAACGATGATGACCGTGGCGCCCGTGGCGTCGGCCGCAGGTGCGGCTGACTACTACAGCAGCAAAGATAACTACTATTTTCTCGGTGACCTCGAAAGCCAGTGGCTGGGCGAGGGCGCGAAGCAGCTGGGCCTGGAAGGCCCGGTTGACCTCGATGCGTTCACCGACCTTCTGCACGGCCGCCTGCCAAACGGCGTTGAACTGGGCAAAGAGGTGCAGGGCAATCACGTACACCGTCCCGGACACGACCTGACCTTTTCGGCACCCAAAAGCGTGTCGCTCCTGATCCTCGCCGGCGGTGACCGCCGCCTGCTTGAGGCGCACCATGAGGCGGTAAAAGAAACGCTGGCCATCATTGAGCAGAACGTTTCCGCACGGCACACGAAGGACGGCGTGACCTCCATCGTCCCCACCGGAAAAATGGTGGCGGCGCTGTTTACGCACGACACCTCGCGCAACCTTGATCCGCAGATCCACACCCACGCCGTGCTGGCCAACGTGACGGAGTTGGAGGGAAGCTGGAAGGCGCTGGCCACCGACTACGTTCACGGAGCCGGCTTTATCGAGACCATCTACCGCCATCAGACCACGTTCGGGAAAATCTACCGCAACCAGCTGAAGGATCGCGTGGAAGGGATGGGGTTTGAAACGGCGCTGACGGGCGATCCGCACGGCATGTGGGAAATCAAGGGTATTCCCGACACGGTGCTCGAAGCATTCTCCACCCGCCACCATGAGGTGACCAGCGCGGTGGGCGAAGATGCTTCTCTGAAAAGCCGCGACGTGGCGGCCCTGGACACCCGCCAGGCGAAACGCGCCCCGGAATTTTATGAGCCGGGTGAACCCGGACCGCGTCAGGCATCTGAAGCGACACGGGACGACGATCGGCGGATTCTCGTGCCCACCGACTTTCTGACGGCGGAAGAACGCACTGAGCCTGTGAAGAACGAACCTGCCGGCGCAGGCGATCCGACCCGACCCGCCCGTGAACCGGCAAAGGACGTCCCTGAACGTGAGGTGCCGGTGGGGGGCGATGCGGACAAAACACCGTCCAGGCCGGTCACTGAAGCAGCGCCCGCAGAACAGGCGCAGGAAATGACCCCGGGCGAACGGACCGAGGCCGGACGTAGCCGGCTGCTGGAGCGCTGGAACAGCCAGATCCACGGACTGGGCTTTGATCTTAAAGAATTCCAGGCGTCAGTTCAGGCCCCGCCGGTGCGTGAGCAGTCAGAGCCTGTGGCCGCCGATGCGCTGCAGTCGGTGCGTGAAGCTATCTCGGTTCTGAGCGACTCGCGTACGCGGTTCACCTACGGTGACCTGCTGATGACCGCCCATGAAACCGGCCCCGGCGTGAAGGACACGCAGGCGCTGCGCAGTGCGATTGATGAAGCTATCCGCGACAACCAGCTGGTGCCGCTCGACCGTGAAAAAGGGGTGTTTACCTCCCGTATCCACCTGCTCGATGAACTCTCCGTGCAGCAGCTGGCGGGCGGGCTGGTGAAGGACGGCCGGGTTGTTGATTTTCGCACGACCGGGAAAGAGGTTCCGGCGCGTCTGGCCGGTATCGAACATGCGCCCGTGGCCATCCTGAATGCCCCTGCGTCAGTCGGCCTGCTGCGGGAAGTGGCGGAGGATCTGGTGACAATGTCACTTGAACGCGGGCGTGAAGTGCAGGTGCTGACCAGCTCGGCCGAACGCCGGCTGACGATGGCCAAATCACCGCAGCTGCAGGACAGGCTGCTGTCACGCAGCGGTATTAAGGACGCAACGTTTTCACTGGTCCCCCACAGCACGCTGATCGTGGAAGGGGCGGAGCGGCTTGGCCTGAAGGAGATGCTGGTCCTGACCGGTGAGGCCCATGAGAAACAGGTGCAGCTGCTGTTTCTGGACAGCGCCGGGCGTCAGGCCAACGGCAGCGCGATTTCAGTGCTGGAGTCGGCGGGCGTTGAGCGCCATGCACTGACTGAGCCTGCACCGGGTATGGAAGCGCGCGTGATCAGCATCAGCGACAAGCGCGAACGCTACCGGGCGCTGGCCGAACGCTTTGCCGACCTCAGCGGTCCGGACACGCCGGTCACCGCCGTGGTGGTGGGGCTGCGCGAGCAGAAGCAGCTGACCGGAATTATCCGCGATGCCCTGCAGAACGCCGGCAAGCTGGACAGGGACGGCATTACGGTTGAGTCCCGCACGCCGGTCTACCTGGACAGCAAAACGCGCAAACTGGCCGGGTCGTATCGCGCGGGAATGGTGCTGGAAGATCGTACTGAGAAGAATGAAACGAAGCACTACACCATCGACCAGGTCCATCCCGACACCCGCATGCTCTCCCTGGTGGACGGAGATGGCGTGCTGTCCCGCGTGAAAATGAGTGCCCTGACGGGCGACTGGCGGGCCTTCACCACGGAGGACATCAGCGTGGCGAAAGGCGAACAGCTGTTTGCCCTGGCGGGCGATAAGGGCAACGGCCTGAAAGCCCGCGACCGTATGACGGTCACCGCGATCGGTGACGGCAAACTCACCGTGGTGCGCGAGGGAAGCAGCCGGGCCATCACCCTCCAGGCGGGGCAACCGCTGTACGTTACCCACGGCTGGGTGGCCGCCCCCGGCAGCCGGGACAATGAAAAGGGCATCGTGCTGGCCAGCCTGAACAGCAGGGAGCTGAACGCCGGCACGCTGAATGCGCTGGCCCAGTCCGGTGACCAGGCGGAAATCTTCACCGGAGAGGCGCAGAACCGCGCAGAGGATCGGCTGTCACGCATGCGTCCGGGCAGTTCGCCGCTGACGCTGGTGCAAAAGGCCAGCGGAGAGGCGACCCCTGACGGCGGTATCAGGGCGCTCAACGATGCCCTGATGAATGATGCACAGAAAGCGGTGAGCCGGGCGGTTGAGCAGATGTCACAGGTGGCCTTTACGCGAACCAGTCTGCTGAAGGCGGCGATGACGTTTAACGACGCAGTGCCTGCGCTGAGTGAGGAAATTACCCGCCAGGTGAAGAACGGCGACCTGCTGGCCATCCGGGGCGGCAGCGATGCCACCTATGTGGCCAGAGCGACCTGGGAAATGGAGAAGTCCATCCTGCGGGATATCAGCGACGGGAAAGGGGCGGTTGTCCCGCTCCTCAGCCAGGTGGACCCGTCGGTGCTGGCCGGACTGACCGCCGGACAGCAGTCGGCCACGCGCATGGTGCTGGAAAGCGATGACCGTTTCACCCTGGTCCAGGGGTATGCGGGTACGGGGAAAACCACGCAGTTCCGGGCGGTGAAGTCAGCCACGGAGACGCTGCCTGAAGACCAGCGGCCTGTGATCATTGGCCTGGCGCCCACGCATCGCGCGGTGAAAGAGATGCGTGATGCGGGCATTGAGGCGCAGACGATGAAATCGTTCGTGCTGGACTGGCAGCAGCGGACGGCGGCAGGCGAAGATGTCCGGTTCGGCAACACGCTGTTCCTCATCGATGAGGCCTCGATGCTGGGTAACCAGGACACCGCTGCCGCTTACCGTGCTATCACCGCCGGTGACGGCCGGGCGGTGACGGTCGGAGACATCGCACAGCTGACGTCGCCGGAAAGCGGCGAAGCATTCCGGCTGCAGCAGGAGCGCAGCCCGGCTGACGTGGCCATCATGAAGGAGATTGTTCGCCAGCGTAATGAAGACCTGAAGTCAGCGGTCTACAGCGTTATCGATAACCGGGCGGCCACGGCGCTGGAACAAATCAACCGCGTCAGTCCCGACGTCGTGATGCGTGAGGACGGCGCGACTGCCCCAGCGCATTCAGTGATGGAGAGTAAAACTCCGGTGGAGGGGATTGTTAATGACTGGGTCAGCCGGACGCCGGAGGCCCGGGAGAAAACCCTGATCATCACCCAGCTGAACGCCGACCGTCAGGCCGTTAACGCCGGTATTCACGAGGCGCTGGCGCAGCGCGGGGAGCTGGGCAGTCTGGAGGTCACCGTTCCGGTGCTGGCCCGTATCGGCGGTGGCCGTCACGATTTCAGCCGTATTGCCGACTGGAAAGCGGGACAGGTGGTGCTGGAAAACGACCGTTACCTGACGGTGATGGCCGTCGACCGGGGGACAGATAAGGTCATCCTGCGCGATGAGGACGGACGCACGCGCTGGTTTTCGCCGGCAGAGCTGAACGCCACCGGAATTGAAGTTTTTGAGCGTCAGTCGCTCGGGGTGCGGGAGGGGGACAGCCTGCGGTTTAACAAAACGCAGAAGGCGGCGGGACACAGCGCGCATGAACAGTATCGCGTTGAAAAAGTCGGGGCCGACGGCACCCTGACCCTGCGCAACGCCACGGAGGTGAAAACCCTGCGCCCGGAGGACACGCTGGCCGATCGCCATATCGACTACGCCTGGGCGGTAACCGGATACGGCGCTCAGGGTGCCAGCAGCGACTACGTTATTGCACTGGAGGGTACGGAAGGTTCACGTGAGCGTATGAGCGGGATGCGGGCGTTCTACATCAGCGTGTCGCGTGCGAAAGAGCACGTTCAGATCTGGACGGACGGCGTTGATGACTGGCTGAAGACGCTGAAGCAGGGGGATGGTGACCTCAAAACTGCCCATGACGCGCTGGCACCGGAAAAGGAACGGCAGCAGGCAAAAGGTATCTGGGCAATGGGGCAGCCGCTGCGTAAAACGGCAGCCGGGCGTACCTGGGCAAAAGCGGAAGGGCTGACGCAGGGGGCGCTGACGGCGCGTATCATTCCGTCGACCCGGCGCTATCCTGAGCTGCATCTTGCCGTACCGGTGTATGACGGTAACGGCAAAACGGCGGGGCTGGCCATGCAACCTCTGAACACGAAGGGTGACGTTAAGCTGACCGGGGAGGTGAGGATGGTGACGACGGAACGTGCACAGGGTGCGGTGGTGCAGCTCAGCCGCAACGGGGAAACCCGGGTGGTGGCCACGCTGCAGGAGGCGCTGACGGTGGCCCGGGATAATCCGAAATCCGGGGTGGTCTGGCAGACGGGGGATGAGGCACCTTCTGCGCAGATGCTGAAGATGAGCAAGGGGCAGGTGCCGCAGCCGGACCGCACCGCAGATATCCAGGCCCTGGTCAGGAGCGTTGCATCGGAGCTGGAGCGCTCCGGACAGTTGCCGGACATTACCGGGCTGGCAGCGGATAAACGCGAGGTTCTTGATACCTTTATTCTTCAGCAGGTCAGGGACAGCCTGCAGAGTGGATCTGCTTTGCCAGCTGATCTTGAACTGGCATCACGGAACCCACCAGACCTGTCAGCCGCCGTACGTCACGTCCTAGGGGCGCTGAATGACGATACATCAGCAACCGTATCGCTCAAATCCGCAATGGAGACGCTGCGTCCTGACATTCCAGACATTGTGCTGCCGAAGGGAGACGGAGCGGAGAGCGCTGGCGGCATACCGGCATCGGTCATTCGCGAGCTGCAGGACGAGCTACAGCAGACGCTCAGGCCGTCTGAGAAACAACACGACATCAGAGTCAGCCCGCAGGCGCTCGATGCGGTGTCACGCGACCTGGAACGCCGGCAGGAACTTAGCCTCCCGCCAGCACCTGAACGCGGGCGGGAGATGGAACGTCAGGATCTTGACCACGGCCTAAAAAATCCTGTACAGAAAGAACGGTAAGTTCATGAAAACAGGTGAGTCTATGACGAAACAGGAGTGGATATTCCGGCTCAGGCGCTGCACCCGTGCCGAGACGCTGGAGAAAGTGGCAGAACACCAGAACCATATGCTTGAGGGCGACGCGCTTTATGCGTTTAACGCGGCCGCCGACCACCGGCGGGCTGAACTGGTCGCCGGACGATTGTTTGACAAAATACCCAAATCACTGTGGCGCCACGTGCGCTGAGGAACCCCCTTTGAAACAGACCTTACTGAAGGTGGCCATGACGGCCGCCCTGCTGTGCTGCGCCGCGTCTGCGGGTGCGGAGACACACGCTGCCCCCGCTACGAATGACGGTTTTACCCCCCAACAGCAGGCGGACATTGGCAAAATTGCCGGTGATTACCTGCTGGCCCACCCGGAAATACTGCTGCAGGTCAGCCAGAAGCTGCAGGCGCAGCAGGCCGACAGGCTGTCGCTCTCGATGCGCACGGCGGCGGTGAAGCTGCAGGGGCCGCTGACAACGGATCCGGACGTACCCTCCGTCGGTCCGGCGGATGCGCGCGTGGCGGTCATTGAGTTCTTCGATTATCAGTGCGTGTACTGCAGCCGGATGGCACCGGTGGTTGAACAGGTGATGAAAGCCCGCCCTGACGTGAAGTACATCTTTAAAGACTGGCCAATCTTTGCCGGTCGCTGGGAAACGTCGAAAACGGCGGCAGAGCGCGGGCTGCAGGTCTGGAAGCAGAAGGGGGCGCAGGCCTACATGGCGTATCACAACGGCATTTACGCCACGGGTCACGACGAAGGCAAACTCACGCAGGCTGACATTGACCAGGTCAGCACCGCCGCCGGCTTCGCTCCCTCAGATCCAGTGACGGTGTCTGCGCAGGTGATTACGGAACGCAACGACGGACTGGCGCAGGCCATCGGGCTCACCGGGACGCCCGGCTTTATCATCATGCCACTGTCCGGGGCCATGACGGAGAACACGACCGTGCTGGGCGGTGCCGTTCCGGTGCAGCAGTTGCAGGACGCCATCGAACGCGCGTCGGGTAAACACTGACCCCATCCTGCCCTTACCGGGCGGACTGTTCGTTCCTCGCTTCGCTGCGGTACGCCTCAGCCCGTCCGGCCCGGTCAGGGCCGTAAACGAGAACACATATGATGAAGAGAGTTCAAACGCTGTGCGCGGCGATCGTCAGCGCGTCGCTGTTACTGAGCGCTGCGCCAGTGATGGCTGTGCCGTCGGTGAGCGTGGGTTTTTCCCCCGAAGGCAGCGCGGAGCAGCTTGTCATCAGCACGATTAATGACGCCCGGGAGAGCATCCGGCTGATGGGATACTCGTTCACGGCACCCGAAGTCGTGAAAGCCCTGATGGCAGCAAAGCGCCGGGGCGTAGATGTGAAGGTGGTGCTCGATGCAAAAGGCAACGATAACCGTTCCGGTCAGGCAGCGATGGCGTTACTGGCCAGTGCGGGTATTCCGGTAAGGACGGTGAGCGCTTTCAGAATCATGCATGACAAGACGATCGTTACCGACGGGCGGAATGTGGAAACGGGCAGCTATAACTTCAGCAGGTCGGCAGCCCGGGATAACTCTGAGAACGCGCTGCTGCTGAAGGACATGCCTTCGGTTGCACAACAGTACCTTGTGCACTGGCAGAGTCGCTGGGACATGGGAACCGACTGGTCTCCCGCAAATTAACCTCTCAAAACTCCACTCTTACTTTACTGACGTGACGGGCGCGCCAACGCCGGTCACGCCGTTGTATAAAGTAAGTCGCTGATTTCAGGAAGTTGTAGTATTCTCAGTCGATGATCCATTTTTTATTATGGGGAGGCTGAAATGCCACGAGTTGTAAACGCGGATACTTCCTCATCGCAGGACAAGCGCCCATACCGTAAGGGGAATGCCTTATCCCCTGCTGAAAAGAAACGTATGTCGGTGTCACGAAAGAAAGAAACGCACAAAGAAGTGAATGTCTTCATCCGGAATGAGTACAAAGAAGTCCTGCTTCAGCTATGCAAAGATTCGGGGATGACCCAGGCTGGCATGATCGAGAAATGGATTGAAGACGAAAAGGCTAAAAAGTAGTCTAATGTAATGGTGATTCAGTTACTTTCTTGTATGTAAGAAGGATGAGTGCTAGATTGCTCTAAGACTAATAATATCTGGTGGGCCACGCCGCAAGGTGGCAGGGAATAGGTTCTGTAGAGCGTTTTTTCCAGAATCTGAAAAGCAAAAACCCCGATAATCTCTTCTGTTTGGCGACGTGAAGATTACCGGGGTCCACTAAAACTGTATAGAGTTTGTTGCTCTATGCAGGGAGTATAGGTTTATGCCTTTTAAAGGTCAACTCCCCCCGCGCAACATAAGTGCCGGGAGCTGTGTCTGAGCACATCTTTACGATTTCTCCGACCGGGGCTGCTACAGCACCGGCGGGTGCATACCGTCCTTCCCGTCGCGGCGAGTCCAATCGTCAGCGCAAAGGGCAGGCCAAAACGCACCGCAATCACCAGCCTCAGTTTAATGAAAAAACCCCGCGCGGCATGGCGTCCAAAGTGGTGGCCTGCATCCGTGGCCACGACTGGTGTCGTAACGCCGATCTGACCGAGCTGCGCCGTCAGGGTTACACCCCTTACTCGCGGATGTTTGATAAAACGTTCCGCCCGAAACCCATGCGTATCACCCCCCGTTCAGAGAGCCGCGAGGCCCTGACCGCACTTTCCCTGGTGCTGGCCGCCAACTGCGACTACAGCCCTGACAGTGAATACATGTTTGAAGTGATGCTTCCGGTCGAAGACATGGCGCGCCGGATGGGCGTTCTTCACGTCTATGAGAGCGGCCGCAAGGCGTATGACGTCCTGCTCAACGCTCTGCGCGTGCTGGAGCAGTTGGACTACGTCGTCGTACACCGCGACCGCGACACGGACTCTGGTCAGAACAAGCCGATGCGCATCTTCCTCACCGAAAACTTCTTCGCCTCGCGGGGCATGACGGTCGAAAACGTGCGTCAGTACCTGCACAAATACCGCCAGTGGGCGGTAGCCTCGGGCGTGGCGCAGTCCATGCGCGAGAAGTACGAACGTCACCAGCTGAAGATGGCCCGTCTGGGCATCAATATCGATGGCCATCACTCACTGAAAAACCGCCTGAAGCAGATCAAACGCTGGGTCGTCAGCCCGGAGCTGCGCGCCGAGAAGCAGCGCGTGAGCTCCGACATTGAGCGCGCGCTGGACGGACGTGCTGATAAGCTGCGGCAGCTGCGCCCGCGTAACGGCACCGACCGTTACCAGAGCGCCTGGCGCCGCCATACTGCCAGCGGTGCGCTGACGATGGCCATGCAGATGACGCTGGAAAAGGGCGTTAAGGCCGAGTTCCCGCAGCTGAACGTGACCGACACCGAGAAGTATTACCGCCTGCTGCTGGAGCGCGCCGGCGTTACCCTCTGATACACACCCCCCTCAAATAACCGCGCCCGTCGCGGTGTCTGTGCTGGCGCTGAACGGTCATTCCCGCGCCCGGCAGGCCCGCGCACGCCTGAAATTCGTCCCCGACCGCATGCGTGGCCACGCTTCCCGCCGTTAAACGGCCACCGCCGGCAGCAAAGTACAGTAAGCAGTCAGTTAACTTCGAACAGTTGCCAGCAGCACGGTCGTGTGAGCCGTTAACTTCGAAAATCACTGACGGGATATCGTTAATTCCGAACGTTACTTCTGAACAAAACATGCTTTCTAAAGAAAGAGTACCCTGAGCCTGCTTCGCATGGCTTCGGGGTAGCTCCCTTCACTTCGTTCAGGGCATATTCCTGCGTCATTAAAGAAGCGACAGTTTCCCGCCGATCATCTTCAGAAGTAGCTCCCCGGCAAGCCGGGGCAGAAGAAGCCAAAAGTATTAGTTACAACAGTCAATGTCTGAACCGGTAATGTCAGTGCAAACCTCAACAGCGCACACACACCAGGCATCCGGGTACCCACTGCAAAGCCCCGCCGCCCCGGGCCAGAGGCCCGGAACTGTGTGGCTTTAGAGTTGGGTGTTGTAACTATGATTTAGATCGCTTTAAGAGGTGTCGCTGTAGCTATCTTTTGTCTTCGACCAGTTAACTTCTTCGGCGCTGAAAGGACGCTGCTTAAAAGCGTCTGGCAGGGATGGGTTGGATTTTTGCCACCATTGTGCCTGTAACCGGCTCCGCCGGGCTTACGGCGCCCGAGGGCATCAGAGTAGTCCTTAACAATTTCTGGCGCCTCCATGCCGCTAACGCGGCATTCAGGAACAGGCTGCGCCGCGCTACCGGCGACCCTTACCCAACGAGTTCCATAAGACTGCATCTGTCGCCTTCATGCGCTTAAGCGCATCAGTGACGGTCAGAATTTAGGGGGTACCCTTGGAAAACCGAAAATATCCTACGCTAAGCCTGTATCATAAGCAGGGATGACGGACCGCTTTGTGCTGTGAGTTCAACTGATGGACGCAACACACTTATTGAACCGTTCTGCGGGTGATTCATAATCTAGCGTTTTTCTCGGCCTTTCGTTGAGCTGTC